>DATIQS010000111.1:0-6432 GCA_035470605.1 Fibrobacteraceae bacterium | reverse complement strand
CTGGTGCTTTTTCCCTTCCATGGCTTTGCGCACCGGCCTGGAATTTTTCGGTAGCCGAATCTCTGCGCCGTTGTATGTGAAGGATTATTACGAAGGCGTGCAATACCGGAACCGCCAGCGGGACCAGGCGACCTCCATGTCCCTGGGGGTCTTTGCGGAGAACGATTGGCAGTGGGCAAGGCACTGGACCCTGCGCACCGGAGCCCGCTATGACGGCACCCGGCTGTTTGAGGGCACCGTCTATGACACGGCGCGCAACGAACCGCTGACTTCCTATTTCGGATCGCCGAGCGGCATTGTGGGACTGCGGGGAAAATGGTCCCAGGTGTCTCTGGATCTCCATGCGGCGCGCTCGTTCCGCATTCCCCAGCTGACCGAAATGTTCGGGCAAAGCACCTCGGGAAACGGCGTCGTTTACGGGAATCCCGACCTCCGCTCCGAAGAGGGCTGGACTTTGGATGCTAACACCTCTTTCAGCGGATTCTGGGGCCAACTGGACTGTTCGCCCTTTTACTGGTTCCTGGACAACCTGATTTCCAAGACGATCCGCGCGGGACGCGGAATCACCTATGAGTACACGAATGTCGACAAGGCGCATCTGTGGGGCGGCGAGGCGCAGTACACCACTCCGGCCGTGCCGATCTGGAAAACCGTTCACCACTTGTCCATCGGCTCCTCCCTGGTGCAGGCCGATCTGGATGAACGCCCCCCTTGGCGAATCCTCTATGGCTGGAACGCCACCTGGAAGCCCTACCGAAAAATCCAGGCCGACATGGATCTTTCCTGGAATCAATATCCCGGTCCGGGCTACAGCCGATTGGATATGTCACTTTCCGCCACCTTTCCTTTGGCCCCAGGCCAGCCCCGATGGAGCGCGTCTCTCACGAATGTGTTCGATTGCCGCTATCGGCCTCATGAATCCCTGGTTCCCGCCATGGGGCGGGACTTGCGGACCACCGTTTCATTCACGATTTAGCCGGAGAACATCATGGAAACCACCCCGACCGCCCTTCCGAAGTTTGTCAGCATGCTCCCCTGCGGCATGGTGACCCCCTTCAACCAGGCGTTGACCAAATTTTTGAGCCAGCGCCCCGAATTGGCCCAGGAGCTCTCCGTGGACCTGGAGGGCAACGTCAACCATGAGACCAGCTACTACCCCAAGCTGGAGCTGGCGGAGAATCCCGAGGATCTCCCCGACATCCTTGTGGGCTCCGACATCAACAACCTCTTTCACAAACGCTTCCGGGAACGCTTTATTGACAAGGGTGTCTTTGCGGAATACCTGCCCTATGGCCGCAACGCCCTGCTGGATTCCCATGCGTTCTTTGATCCAGACCGGCGTTTCACCATGTTGTCCGCAAACATGCTGGTCCTGGTCGCCGATCTGGAGCGGCTGGGTTCCCGTCCTGTGCCGAAATCCTGGGCGGATCTCTTGTCCTCGCAATACGAAAACTCCGTGGCCATCCGCGGCGACGGTTCCTTTTTTTGCAACGGGGTGTTGCTTCCCTTTTTCAAAGCCTGGAAAGAAAAGGGCGTCGAGCAACTGGCCAAAAACATTTGTGCGGGTCTGCATCCCTCCCAGATGGCCAAGATGGCCGGGGCCGGGCAACCAGACACTCCAGCGCTTTTCATCATGCCCTATTTCTTCTTTGACAAGGTCGTCCACAAGGAAAACGTGCGCCTGATCTGGCCGGAGGAAGGCGCCATCGCCAGCCCGGTTTTCATTTTGGTCAAACCGGAGGCGGCTCAAAGCCGTCAAGCGCTTCTCGACTTTCTGGTTTCCAAAGAAATGGGCGAGGTCTTCTGCCGTCGGGGCTTCCCGCATTGTCACCCGGACACGCAGGCGGAGTTGCCTTCCCAGCGTTATTTCTGGATCGGCTGGGACTATCTGAAAAACAGCGACGTCGGGAAGGACAAAGACGTGATTCAGGAAATTTTCCAGAGGGATCATCAGAAATGAACGCTCAGGAAACGCGCCATCCCGTTCATGTGGTGACGGTGGCAGGGCCGCCCTCGTCGGGAAAGACCTCTGTGATTCTCCGCGCCATCCAGACCCGGGAAAATCAAGGCGCCTCATGCGGCGTCGTCAAGTTCGATTGTCTCAATTCCTTGGACACCGCCCGCTATCAGGAACAAGGGATTCCCGTACTGGCCGGAGTCGCGGGCAATATCTGCCCCGACCATTACTTTGTCACCAATGTGGAAAGCTGTCTTGACTGGGCGGTCCAGTCCCACCTGGATCTTTTGGTGATCGAAAGCGCTGGCCTATGCAACCGTTGCTCTCCTCATTTGAAGGAGTCTTTGGCCGTTTGTGTGCTGGATTGTTTGAGCGGCATCGATACCCCGCTGAAGGTGGGCCCCATGCTGAAACTCGCCGACATGGTGATCCTCACCAAGGGGGACATGATTTCCCAGGCGGAACGCGAGGTCTACCGTTACCGGGTGCGCAAAGTGAACCCCAAGGCGGAGGTCCGTTTTGTCAACGGCATCAGTGGACAGGGTTGCCATCGCCTCTTCGAATCCTGGATGGATTCGGAGCCTGTGCTGACCTTGCAAGGGGCCCGTTTGCGCTTCACCATGCCCACAGCGGTCTGTTCCTACTGCCTGGGAGAAACGCGGGTAGGGAAGGAACGGCAGATTGGAATCGTCAAAACCCTGGGGACATAAGTGCAGATCACCTCATTGACCATTCAGGGCGGCCTCGACAAATCCGGAAACGCGGAACTGGAAGCCGTCACCGTGCAATCTGGAGACATCTGTTGCCTAGTGGGGCCGACCGGTTCCGGGAAGAGCCGTCTGCTGGGGGACATCGAATGGCTGGCCCAAGAAGACACGCCCTCTCGCCGGACGGTCCTGCTGAACGGAGAAAAACCGGGCCGGGGAGCACGCGAAGGTTTGCAGGGCAAATGGGTGGCGCAGATTTCCCAGAACATGAATTTTGTCCTGGACATGCTGGCGCTGGATTTTTTAGAGATGCATGCGGAGAGCCAAGGTATCGTCGACGCCAAAGAGGGTGCGCACAAAGTCATCGACTGTGCCAATGAGCTCTGCGGGGAACCCTTCGACGCACAAACGCCACTCACCTTTCTTAGTGGGGGACAGTCCCGCGCCCTGATGATCGCGGACACGGCCATTTTTGGGAAAAGCCCGGTGGTGCTAATTGATGAAATCGAAAACGCCGGTGTCGACAAGCTCGCGGCCCTGAAACTGTTTTCCGATGCTCAAAAAATCGTCTTCCTGGCAAGCCACGATCCCTTGCTGATCCTCTTGTCCACTTTCCGGGTGGTGATCCGGAATGGCGGAATGTCGCAGGTGATCCGGACCTCGGAAGCGGAAAAGCAATTCTTGGTGGAACTCCAGGCCATGGACGCCCGGCAGATGGAATTGCGCAGAAAGTTGCGGGCGGGAATCCCCATCGTATGAACGAGATTGCCGCCTACCATCTCCTTCGGAAAAGGCAGGGGTTGCTGGCGCTAGGGCTTTTGCTCGCTTTGCTGGTGCTGTTGCTTGTTTCTCTGGATTTGGGAAAGGTGCCCCTGCGCTGGAGCGACATCCCCGACACCTCGTCTCCCTCCTTCCATGTCCTTTGGGATATGCGCCTTCCCCGCTTGTTGGCCGCCATTGTTGGTGGCGCGGTTCTGGGGGTAAGCGGCCTGATTCTGCAAAACGTGCTGGGGAATCCCATGGCGTCTCCCTATACGCTGGGCATTTCTGGAGCGGCGGCCTTTGGGGCCGCGACCGCGATCCTCTTTTTTCCCCATCATGGCCACGGCGTGGTTCAAGGAGCCTCTTTTTTGGCCAGCGCCCTGTGCATCGCTTTGGTCCTGGCCATCGCCCACTGGAAATCCATGAGCCCTTCGACGTTGATCCTCGCGGGGATCATGCTGAATGCCCTGTTCACGGCGGCCACGCACGCCCTGCAGTATTTTTCCGATGACCAGAAGGCCGCAGAAATTCTGTTCTGGTCCTTCGGGGACCTGAACCGGGCGCGCCTGCAAGACAGCCTGTTGTTGCTGGGGACGTTTCTCGTCGCCTTCCTCTGGCTCGCCCGGCAACGCTGGAATTTTTCCCTCATGTCCCTGGGTGACGAACAGGCGCAGGCCGCCGGACTTTCTCCTGCGCGCTTCCGGGTGCTGTGCCTGCTGGTCACTGCGTTTTTTACCTCCTGGGTGGTATCGCTAGTGGGGACCATCGCCTTTGCCGGGCTGGTGGTTCCGCATCTGGCGCGCCTGCTTATCCGGGACGACGGACCCTGGCTTCTCCCGGCGACCACGCTCATGGGGGGCCTGTTTCTGCTCGTTTGTGTGGACATCTCCCAGTCCTTGTTCCAGCCAGTCATTTTGCCGGTGGGGATCGTCACCGCATTTTGCGGCGCCCCCTTTTTCCTGGCCCTTCTTTTGACGCGTCCCCGGAATTGACATGCTCCAGATCTCCAACCTCACCGTATCCTATCAGGGCACCCCGGTCCTGCAGGGACTGGACTGCACGGTGCGCAAGAACACCTTGTCCGCAATTCTGGGCGCCAACGGCAGCGGCAAAACGACCCTGTTGCGCAGTCTGTTGGGCTATCTCCCGCTGGACAGTGGACGCTTTGAATTGGAGGGGGAGAACCTGGAATCCTGCACCCAGGCGCAACGGGCCCGCAAAATCGCCTATATCCCGCAGTTCGCCGCCAAGGCTCCGCGCATCCAAGTCTTTGACGCGGTCCTGCTGGGCCGCAAACCCTATTTTTCCAGGAAGCCCTCTCCCGCAGACTTGCGCCGCACCGAGGAAACCCTGGAGGCGTTCGGCCTCTCCGCCCTGTCTCTGCGGACGCTCGACACCCTGAGCGGCGGGCAACGCCAATGGGTGTTCATCGCCAAGGCCTTTTGCCAGGACAGTCCCTTCATCGTGCTGGACGAACCCACGGCGAACCTGGACATCCGGCATAGTCTGGAATTCTTTGCCAAGTTGCAGGCGCTGGCCCTGCGGGGAAAAACCATTTTGTTTGTCTCCCACGACCTCTCTTTGTGCCGCCGTTTCTGCGACGAGGTCTTCCTTTTGGGGGGCGGAAAAATTCAGGACAAAGGGGCGCCTGCGGACATCTCCCGCAAGAGCATCGCCACACTCTTTCAACTGTCTGAAGAAACCATCGGGTCATTATGGTAAAAAATACTCTGAGAACCGTCGGCATCCTTTCACTTTGCCTGGCCGTTTTGCCTGGACTGGCCGCGCAAAATACACACAAGGTCACGGATCCCCTGGGCCGGACTGTGGAAATCCCAGGCACCGTCAGCCGTTACGTCTGCATGGGGCAAGGCTGTCTGCGGACGCTTTGCTATCTACAGGCCATCAGCGGTGTGGTCGGCGTGGAACAGCAGGAAAAGAAAAGCGGCTATGCCAGTGTGCGCCCTTATATGGAACGGAACGCATCCCTGAAAAAGTTGCCCTCCATTGGGCCAGGAACCCGGGGCGACGCCGAGCTGATCCTCTCCTGCGCCCCCCAGGTGATCTTCTGGACCAACGCCGCGCCGGAAGATCTGGACCGGATGCAACAAAAAACCGGAATCCCGGTCCTGGGCATGACCGCCGGAAATTTTGCGGACCAGAAAACAGAGTTTTTGCAAACCCTGCATTTCCTGGGAAAGACTCTGGGAAAAGAAGCCCGGGCCGATAGCGTGGAGGCTTTTTTGAACCAGCAACTGGCGGACCTTTCCTCGCTTGGAAAGAAAATTCCCGCAACCACCAAAGCCTATGCCGGAGGTCTCGCCTTTCAGGGCTGTCATGGCCTTTCCGCGACGCAACCAGGTTTCACTCCCTTCAAGATGTTGGGCATTTCCAATGTTGCGGCCAGCGTCCACAGTCCGGGAGGCAGTCCGGTGCAGGTGGATTTGGAACAAGTCCTGCTGTGGAATCCAGACGTCCTGTTCATCGACCAGGCCTGCCAGGAAAGCGTGGACGCCGACTTCAACAAAAGCGCGATGCTCCTGGCCCTAAAAAAGAAATCCGTTTCCATTTGGCCATCCAATTCCTACGGGGACAACTGGGAACTGACCTTGGCCAATGCCTTCAAAATCGGTTACACCTTGACCCGGCAGGGCGACGCGGAACAGAAGAAGAAGGCAATCCTGGATTTCTTGTTGGGGCGGTGAGCTACAACGATTGTTGATGCCCCTGGCTGGTGTTTTAATTTTGCTACTCCCCAGGGCATCGCGCAGCGAGACTGTCCGGCAATTGAGGAATCCCTGTGTCGGCGAAGAAACCGTAACCGTATATTCCCAGTTGGTCATAAAAAAGGTTGGAATCCAAAGTGTTCTCAATGGAGTCCCCTCCATAGTAGGTCATGATGCCGCCGAGGTTGTCCATGACCAGAGCCTGGGTGGCCGAGTCCATGCCCAATATTCCCAGACAAGCGAGTCGATTGAGTTCCTTTTGTGTGACTTGCGCCAGGGT
>DATIQS010000110.1:0-2100 GCA_035470605.1 Fibrobacteraceae bacterium | reverse complement strand
GTTCCACTGAACAAGCCAATACCATTTTTCATGTAGAAACTAGTGATGGAACAGAAATCTTTACCTTTGCTCCTAGTAAAAACTACCAGTCGGTAGCCTTCTCATCCCCTGATTTGGCCAATGGATCTACCTATGCGGTTTATCTTGAGGGGAGTCATACTGGTACGGTTGAGGATGGCCTATATGGGGATGGTACTTACACCGCGGGAACACAATACACCACCTTTACGATTTCCAGCACTGTGACCGAAGTCAGTAGTGGTGGTAGTAGTGGCGGTGGTGGTAGTGGTGGCGGTGGCAGTAGCGGCGGCGGTAGTGGCGGTGGCGGCGGCTTCTGAGAAAAATCGAATTTCGCTCCTGATTTATCGGGAGCGTTTTTGATTTCGTGAATCAGTGTGGACTGAACCCCTTGAATGTTTTTACTTTCATCAATGTGAAGCAGCCTTTTTTTGCATGGATTCTTTTGTTTTTGCTTTTGACTGACGTTGTGAACGCTCAGGTTTTGTTTCGGCATGACCACAATGATCGTAGTAACCCTAATGATCGGGATGAAACGAAACCACTGACGACCCAATCGCCTGAGCTCTTTCCGTCTCCCATGCCTCCCGAACAGCCTCTTACTGATGTGACCTATGCGGAATGCGAGCGTATGTATTCCACAGATATTACCCTGTTACGAGAACCTTATCGTACTCGTTATGTCGCTCAAAAAACGCGATGCCTGGAGGAGGCGAGGCGATATGAGAACTATCGTCAACAACAGTCCCAGATTAAGGAAGATCCACATGGTGGACGGACCTTGGCTTTGATTCTACTAGGGATCATTGCTTTGCCGATTACCATCTGGGCGCTGACACGGTAGTTAAAATTTTGTTCGTAAGGCGAGGCTCAATAAACCCTCTAGAGGCTTGGAATCCTCATTCCAGGCGAGTCGCAAACCAAGCCCAACTCCTGATGTCTGCTGCTCCCAACCCAATCCATAGCTGAGGTGCCATTCCCAGGCGTCATCGGCCAGTAACCGAGCGCCCTCAACGAATACAAGCGCTTGCGTTTGGCTCCAGGTCCAGCGGAGACTGCTTTGCCAATCTGCATAAGCGGTCGTCTTGAACGCTCCGGGCCAGTATCCCGCGAGGATCTCGCCGCCTAAGGAAAGCAACTCAGCGGATAAATAACCTCCATCGTGAGGCCACAAGGCCTCCGCGAAACTCTGGTTGACCCAACCTAGACGTTGGTGGAGAGGCAGCCAAAGCCCAAATTCTGTATAACATTTTGCATAGTTTCGTGTCGTGTCGTTTTCTGTGGAGTCCTGGATTTTTCGACGCCCGCCAGTGAGTTCCAGAGACCAGAGCCAGCCTTGGCGCGGTAGTGGTTGGCGGTCACGTCCATCTCGGGTTACCGCAAGTGCGCCCCAACGAGAATCGGAGGTGGCATCGTCCTCTCGGGCATGAGATATGCCTGTAGAAAGCTCAGCACTCCATTCGAAATCTAGCCTCCAGGTGGTACCCAGTTCTCCCCATTCCTTTTCTTCCGTGGAATCCTCGGTCCACATTCCAGCTTCCACCTGGGCGACCAGAGGTGCTCCTAGCGGATAAGGCTCCCGATAGGAGAATGAAGCCTCTCGTGTGTCATCGCTGGTTTCTCCGAGCAATTCAAGGGAACGTCCTGTCCCCGAAATGTTGTCCAGGGTGAGAGAAATATGTCCTGTCCAGGAGCCCCCTGAATCTGAACCGTCATTCTGGTAAGAAAACCACCCCTCGGCTTCGTTCGTGGATTGTTCCTCAATTGGAAATGCAGGGTGTAGCTGATTTCGATTGGATGAGCGGAACAGTTGAGCTTCCCCTACGGAGGCGAACCATCCAGAACGAGAAAGCAATTTGCGCGCCCTGGGAAGGTCATCCAGTCGAACCGGTGTGCCTCGTTTCAGTAGACTCATGCGGGCGAGCACCTCCTCTCGGGTTTTTCCGCTGCCAAGACGGTGTACCGGTCCCCAAACCCAGGCGGCTCCGCGCTTCATCACCAGTTTCGGTGTTTCTGCGCAGTCCAGATGAACCACTGCAAAGGGAAATCCGTGGTTCCTCGC
This sequence comes from Fibrobacteraceae bacterium, assembly GCA_035470605.1. GTDB lineage: Bacteria > Fibrobacterota > Fibrobacteria > Fibrobacterales > Fibrobacteraceae > CAIRAY01. Next base: position 20 of record DATIQS010000110.1, on the reverse strand, counting down.
CCAATGGAGGGAGTCCTGAG
>DATIQS010000109.1:0-6854 GCA_035470605.1 Fibrobacteraceae bacterium | reverse complement strand
CGCGCTAGTGGTTTCTGTGCTTGTACTGCTGGAAAACCCCTTCTTCAAATGGGGTCCATAAGCAGGCCCATTGTCCGCATTTTTTGAGCCCCCGATTTACCCAAGTATTGCATGTATTGAAAAGGGAGTATTTCCCGGTGGCCTCGTAGAGTGCATCGGTTTCTCCAGAAAGGGAGTTATCCCGGATTTGGATCCCCTTCTCGCCTTTTTGAAACGAGTTCCAGAGATCGTCCACCAGAAGGGCGTACTGTCGTTCTGTCAATTTCAGCGTCAGAACCTTGCTAGAGATCCTCCTACAAAGACTTACATGCAAGGCAGTAGGGGGGCCAGGTAAAACTCACGGTCGCCCCAACCGAAAGTGATGTAAGATAAGAGGTGTTTTTTTCTATACCGCTCGCAAATTTGATTTGTTCGGCCCAGTTGAACCTAGATCCCGCAGTTAACCGGGCCGACTCGCCTCCGATTTCTTGCGCCCCAAGGCTTTCTGCCTCCGCTCCCCCGCACCCTCCAAGTGCGCCGTCGGTCGGACCGGAATCCTTGTCATCGCAAGATCTTGGGGCAATTCTAACCCTCCCAACTGCGGGATCTAGGCTGAACGATCCACTTCGAATCGGCAGCACAAAATCGCAATGGGCTCCATTGCCGCGAACATAGTCACCAACGAAAGTCGCGATTGTGAGCCAGGCTGCTTTTGGCGACCCACCCACAAAGAACCGAAGTTATTCTGGAAAATCCTGTGGAGGGAGGGAGACCCGGTTTCCTCCATGCCGGAGGGCGTTGCGTACCGCCATTTCCGCTGTGGCAACAAACGCGTGCACGGTATTGGCATGTTGAGGGAAAACCGCTACACCGACGCTGAAGGAGCTCGTCAGCGGCTGATTTTGGAAGAGGATACTGAGACTCCCCAGTTCTTTGCGGATTTTTTCGCCCCGTTGCAAAGAAACATCCAGTGCGGCACCTGGGAGAATAATGCAAAACAGGTCATTGTCGTGGCGGCAAGGGATGTCCTCAATGCGGATATAGCGAGGTAAACGCTGCCCGATCTCCCAGCAAAGCTGATCGGCGGCCTTGTCCCCCAAAGTTCCGCGAATATGATCGATTTGGTCCGGATAAACCATGACCATGCCGATGGGAGTCCCTCGGCGGGTCGCTTCCGCAAATTCGCGCAGCAGGGTTTCTTCCATATACCGGCGGTTGAAAAGCCCCGTCAAAGGATCCCGAATGGCCTGGCCCTCCATGTCCCTGTGCATGGAGGCCTTTTGAAGGAAAATGGCCAAAGCAGAAGAGAACGTTAGCGCCTTTTGGAGCAAGGAGGTTCGCAATTCCGGTGTTTTCTGCAATTCTGCCTGCGGGTGGTATAGGGAAAAAAGGCCAAGAAATTGTTCTTCCGCAATAATGGGGATACACAGGGCCGTTACATCTGACGCATGCCCGTGATGGTTGCAAAGAGTGGGTTCCGTTTTGTCCTTGGTGAGGATGGTTTCCACCATCTGGCCCTTGGACATTGCATCACAATCCGAGAGCAACATGGTCGCTGGGCCAGGAAAATCATCGCCAGATCGCAGATAGAGCGTCAAGGTTTCCTGAACATCGCGGACATAAATACCAAGAGCGGTTCCTGGAAAGAGTTGCTGGATTTGCGGTGGAATCAGACGCATAAAACGCTCCAGCCGATTTTCCTCGCTCATGCTCTGAAACATCTCAAACCACGTTTCGCGTTCAATCGCAACAGTATTGAAGGATGGTGCTTCGTCTTTCACTTGAATTGAGGAAGAATCGTCCTTTACAGAGAAAGGCTTGGAGAATTTTCGGGTGACCCAGGCCACGAGTAGCCATGTTAAGAAGGCCCCAATACCAAACAAGGCTCCCAAATTTTCAAATGGCAATTCAAAATAGGCTCCAAATCCATAAAAGGATAAACCCAAAATGGCGGTCCAAATCAAAACAGCCAGCCAAGGGAAACGAGGGTGTTGTGCAGATTCCATCATCGAGCCTAAAATATCATTTTAAGCCCAAATAGGGGATGCCCTGGTGGATCCAAGCGGCAAAAAAGCACTTTGCCAAATTTTTCAGGTTCGATTTTGCTGTTAACCGAACGACCGCAGTTGACTCGCTCGCTTGATCTAGATTGATACCATTCAACCTAACTTGGAGGCTTACTTGGAGTATGAACGCGTTCCTACCGTAAGGCCTTCACCCCAGGCCGGGCCGCCATCCAGGGTGTGTCAAAGGCCATGCCGATACCCAGGGAAATGCCGGTGGGCTCCACTTTGCTAGGCAATAGGGGCACGGAGACCGTTTCTACTTTTTGCTGGGTGCCATCAATCTCCACACGGTCCAGGGCTCGGGCGTATTGGAACCAAACGTCGAAGGGCTGGTTCATGAACAGTGTGTTCGAAAAGCGCAATTCAAAACCCACGCTGCGTTTCCAGAGGTCGCGGTCTTTGAAGCGGTCGCGCCAGGCACAGCCATCCCACCAGGCCGTGCCCATCTGGGCGAAAACGTCGACGTAGAAATCCTTCGCGTTGAAAATCCACCACGAGGCGTTTAAACCCTGATAGAGCGGGAATAGGTAATGCAACTGTCCCAGCAGAGTTCTGTCGCCGTGCAACAGGTAGTTTTCCTCGTCGGCCAACACGGGATAACCCGCGATGCCCAGGGAGTGATGGTAGAAGAAATCCAAAGTGTCGGTGTTGGAGGAGTGCCCGGACCAGGACAGTATGGAGGTCGCCTGAGCAGAGGCGAGCAGGCGGGCCCCTGGGTGAATGGGATTGGCCACGCCATACCAAGCAGAGAACCACGCCTCATTGAGCATGTAGCGGCGGTAAATCGGGGTGATGGCGCCTTGGTCGCTGACTGTAAAAGACTCCGAGAAGGTTCCTGGACGATAAAGCCAAGTGCGGGATCCCATCCAGCTCAAGGCAATTCCATCGCCCGAACCTGCCGCATCGGGACCATCCTCGGGCGCGCCATTCTGATAGATGAAGGAGGCGGAGAGGTATTGTTGCTTGTGGTAGTCCCAGGAAAAATCGTCTTCATATAAATTAAAGTTGGCCCACTGTATGCCTAGGCCCAGCGCAAGGCTGTCGCCATGTTTGAATACGCTGTAGCCAGCGCTGGCTCCCAAGGCCTGAACACTGGCCGCGTAGTGGCTAATGGTGAGCGAATCCCCGTAGGAACGTGGATCCTCATAGCGCACTGTGTCGCGGGAGGGATAATTTCGCCAGATGTAGGAAAGCCCTAGGGTCACTGGAAAACTATGGTTTTCGCCGATGGCGTAGAATTCGCTTTGGTGTTCGGGGTTGATGCCAGAACTATTGAGGTAATCCCAGCCCTTGCCAAGTTCAAGCATCAGGGCGAGTTGCAAAAAATCTTTGCCCACTGGGTCGCCCAGGCCCACCGCCACGCCGCCCAAGCAGCGGGGTACCCCATGCCGGATGGAGCCGAGTTCGTCCGCATGTTCCTCCACCGCGATCAGAGGGACCACCACGGGCTGGTTGGGCAGGGGCCGATAGTTGCGCTCCACCCCTTGGAGCGCGAGGTCGCCGATGTTGATGTCTGGAGGCGCGTACTGGAACCGTTCTCCCACGGGCTTGGCCGTTGCCGAGTCCTGCAACGCGAGCTGGTAGAGGGAAAAACCATCCTTATCGTAACCGATGTACCAGATGTCCGTGGAATCCACCACGGGCGAAAAGGCGCCACCCACCACGTTGGTCATGGCCTCGGGGAGAGGCAGAGCGGACGCCAGCGGAGATGTGGAAGAATCCGTGGGCGGATGCGCAACCTCCTCCAGGCTTTGGCGATACAGGTTGTATATGCCGGTGCGGTCGCTAGAATACACTAGAGATTTTCCGTCGGGAGCCCAGGTGGGGTCGCGGTTATCCCAGGGACCATCGGCGATGACGCGCAGATTTTTCCCATCCGCATCCACCACGGCGACCTTGCGGTACAAGCCATCGAAGAAGCTAAAGGCGATCCGTCGCCCATCTGGAGACCATTTGGGGGAATAAATGTCGAATTCATGCGTGCCCGGGAACGGCGCCACCAGGTCCACCGGATCTTCCGGCGATGCCCCGGGTTCTGGAACCACTGCCTTGGAGAGATAGAAGCGGGCGCCATCGCGTTCCCGTCGCGCAAAAACCACTGTGTTGCCGTCTGGGGAAAGGTCGGGCTGCACCGCATCGGCGAAGCGGGTGACCCAACGGAGGGAGGGACGGCCACCGAACCAGGGGCTCGCCGAGGTATCGTCCACCGCGATGTCAAAATAGGCGCGGCCAACACGGTCGCGTTGTTTGTAGCTCACATAGGCGATGCGGGGTGACTGACCAGGCAAGGAGCGCACACAAAAACCCTGTTCCAACCAAGACTTCTCCAGGTGAAAGGGATTCTTGGAAAAAGTGGAAAGGTCTAGGGTTCCCAGGCTGTCTGGCCTTTGGCCTTTCGGCAAAGAATCTAGGCTGGGCAAGGAGTCTCCGGGCAAGGGCATGCGGAAGAGATTCGCTTCGAACCATGCGCTACCCATGTTGGAAACACCCCACAAGGCGCCGCCCGCCACCTGGGGACGATTTTGCCAAAAGGCATTTCGGCTTCGCTTGACTCCGGCGCGCAGGACACCCAGACTATCGCGCTGGCGTGTATAATGATCCAGACGCTCCGCTTTCCAGTCCTGGTACAGTTGCTGTTCCGAGATGCCAAGCACCTGTCGGCAGGCCTCTGTAAAGGTTACCCGATGCACACGGGCAAGCTCACTCCATAGATTGGGGAGAGCTTGGTCCCCGAAACGCCTGGTAATGTAGCGGACGAGGCTGAGTCCCTGATTATAGGGGCCTTTTTCCGAAAGCATACCATTGGGGGCATATTCCCACATGTCTTCCAGGGGCAACAGGCTGTCTTCCAGCACCGCCACACGCAACAGCATGTCGCGGTGGCTGTCCCAGGCGTCAAAGCCCATGCGCGCGGACTCGTACTGCGCGGTTCCTTCGGCCAACCACATTGGATAAATAAGGAAAGGATAGACCAGGGAAACGTTCTCCTGAGATTTCTCGTTGTAGTAGTCCTGCCAAGAAAACTGGAGGCCATGGATGAAGGGGGCGAACTTGGTTCCCGACTGCATACTCACCAGGTGCGAGAATTCGTGCGTCACCACATCATTCATCCAGCGGTGGGTGGAGCGCACATCAAAGTCCCAGTCGGTGAGCCAGATATGCATGGTGTTGTTGAGTGGAATCGCCTGTCCGTTGGAGAACAGCGAATTGTGGATTACCAGGTCCACCTTGCCTGGCAGCTTCACCCGGTAGCGCGACTCCACCGAGTCATGCACCGCCTCGGCAAAAGAGACCACCTGTTCCGCCTCGTCGCGGAATTCCGCAGGATAGTGAAACCGGAAATGCTCCGTTTCGGCGGATTTCCATTGGATATAGCTTTGGTTTCCATAAAATTGCAGGGCCCCAGCCCAGGCGGAGGCTAGCAGGATGATGGATGAAAACAGTCGTAATGCCACGGGGAGAGATAATATACGAAATGGCAACGAGAGAATAGACTAATGGGCACCTCTAAAAATTAGCTTTGAGGCCATTTCGAGCGAGATTGATGCAATCCAAGAAAAAACAGGCAAAACGACCGGCTGTGCCGCTTAGTGGGGTGCTGTCCTCTATGAGGAACGCCTACTTGGAGTAGATTAAGGACGGATTTGTCTGTTTTGATGATATCTCCGTCCTGATATGCCAGTTAGGCTTTAGCCGCTACTGGCACACATCCTCAGCTGAGGAAAGTTTTGCTTGGTTACGGAGACATATACTCCACTGAGTACGCAGGAAAGCGCAATCGTAGCCGGAATGAACGGGAATTTTTAGAGGTGCCCTAATATTGCAACCACAAGTCACCAGAGGAAATATGCAACAGAGAGAATTGAGAACTATGGCCTTGTCCTTGTTTTTGGCCGTTGTGTCCGGTTGTGATAACACGTCTGATTCTGCAGAGAAGATGTATGTGGAAACGACGATCACTTTGAAATTTGACCGACTTATCTACGCTTTTGACAATGTAGCAGTGCAGCTGCGAACCACGAGCGAAACGTTGGGCTCCTATACGGTGGTCTATACCCAAGATTTGGACGCGGACACTTCCGTCACCTTTGTGACGTTGTTGCCAGAAAGCTTTGGCGAGCATGTGACGGCAGGGATGTATTTCAACAAAGGGGCTTTTTCCGCAGAAAACGACTACGGCTTTTACCTTTCTGGTGGAGCTCATGCCAACGTGTCCATCGCGCTGAAACAGTCGATGACTGTTTGCAAGGCAGCCCAAGAAACCTGGGGTGGAGGCTATGCTCCTTCCTGTACTTATAAGACAATTGCAGACAGTGCGGACTATTGGCCTTCGGAGACCATCGACTCCATGGGCATAGAGGGGACGTGGATTCGTGTTTCCTCTAGTGATACCACGATGTCTCTTACCATCGATTCTCTGGGAGGATTTGTGGCCACTTATGGTGGATCTTATAAAACGGCGGATGCCATCGTGGGGTTCCTTTCCATAGAGGATTCAACGACCCTGCGCTATTGGCCTGTGGCTTACAATATGGGAGGGTCGATGATCACCAGTTCCATGTCCTCTGAGTTATGGGGGATTGTCCGTGATTCCACAACAGGTGCCGTGCTTTCTATCGGCGGAGCCACGTCTGCGGAATAACTTGGCGTTGCCGTAATTCCGAAGACCGCGTTACCTCAAGATAAAACATTACCCAACCCCTAGAATCGTTACCTCAGGTTGGACATTACCCTGATTGTTTCGCTGACCAGCCTGATTTTCTGCTCAATGAGAGTCTTCAGTGTAAAGGGGTTCAGCCCCTTGTGTTC
>DATIQS010000108.1:0-4416 GCA_035470605.1 Fibrobacteraceae bacterium | reverse complement strand
GTCCCCCTTGCATAGGATGAGCTGATCTTGTCCGAGCCTCCATATCCCATTAAACCACCAACAGACGAATCTCCAGTGACCGACCCTGTCGCATGGGAACCTTTGATTTCAACACCGCTGGCATATCCCACCAGTCCACCCACATAGTTGGAGCCACCACTCACAACGCCCGTCGCATGGCAATCCTGGACCAGGATATCCATTTCAACATAACCCAAAAGCCCACCGACATATCCAGCCCCCCCGGTCACATCACCTGTCGCATAGGAGTTTGAAATCGTATCATCCATCATGACACTTCCCGCCAATCCGCCTGCTCTTCCAGTTCCACTCATCACCACCACCCCAGAATGGGAATCCGAGATTTGGCTAGTCCAAAAGACAGAACCAGCCAATCCCCCAACAGCACCAGTGGAGGCTGTGACCGACCCCGTGGAAAAGGAGTTGTCAATGCGCCCTTGACTCAGTTGACCAGCCAATGCACCAACCGCCGAAGACCCAGAAATAGAGACACCCGTGACCCCCAGATTGGAAACAATTCCAGAAAGCTGGCCAAACAGCCCCAGATTGTCCGCATCCGGCCTAAGAATGGTCAAACCATCTATCACATGGCCTTGACCGTCATAGGAGCCCTGAAAAAGGGAAATAGGCGTAAAGCCGGAATCATTGTCCCATCCACTGGTTTCCGAGGCATCGATATCTGCCGTCTGCACAAACGTATCTGCCCAGGCGGTGGAATTTTGCGAGAGCCAGTACAAATTTTCCAGCGAGGAAATCTGGTAAGGATCCGCCGTTGTTCCAGAGCCCGCAGGCACCGTAGCGGTCTGGGCCAGGGAAAGGGACACGAATCCAGCGAGGAAAATGGGCAAAAAGAAAAGTTTCATAGCACTCCCAGGTGATTTCAGCAGAAATGTAAAAAACACCTTAATTGATTTCCTGAAGGCAATTTTGAATGTGCACAAAAAGGCTGACGATTGGGCGGCCTTGCTTCGGTTTGCGGCAAATTTTCGTTGTAATTGGATAAAACGGAAAAACAGGGGAAATTACCTGGCGCGGTAGATTTCCACTAATTTTTTTGCTGCTAAGAATGGGCTGACGTGCCCCAGGACCACCTCTCGCTCCAGGTCAGAGTATTCGGCCCGAACAGCGGGATTGTCCTGAAAGTCCTGCAAGAGACCTTGATGGATGCTTTCCTGCATCCAGCCGCGGACTTGCTCCTTACGACGCTGATCCCAGAAACGCCCCTGCCGCAACTGTTCCGCGAAGTCGAGAACCATCTGCCAGACCTCGTCCATGCCTTGACGTTCTAGGGCGGAGGTGGAAATGACTCGTGGCGCCCATTTCCATGGGTTTGGCGGAAACAGGTGCAGGGCGTTTTGGTATTCCACGCGGGCCAGTTGGGCTTTGTGTAGATTGCTTCCGTCCGCTTTGGTGATGGCGATGCCGTCGGCCATTTCCATGATGCCGCGTTTAATGCCTTGTAGTCCATCGCCCGCGCCTGCGAGCATGAGCAGCAGGAAAAAGTCCACCATGCCGTGTACAGCGGTCTCCGACTGCCCGACACCCACAGTCTCGATAAAAATGGTGTCAAAACCGGCGGCTTCGCACAAAAGAACGGATTCGCGAGTTTTTTGAGTGACGCCCCCCAAGGAACAACCGGAAGGGGAAGGGCGGATAAAGACGTTTGGACGCCCAGATAGCTCCGCCATCCGAGTTTTATCGCCCAGAATGGAGCCGCCGGAAACCTGGGAACTCGGATCGATGGCCAACACTGCGATCTTGCGCTGGAAATGGTCGTGCAGACGTAGGCCAAAGGATTCGATAAAAGTGGATTTTCCCGCACCAGGAACTCCGGTGATACCCAGACGGATGGAACTGCCCGTGTAGGGGAGACTCCGGTGGATGAGTTCCTGCGCGACTTCCTGGTGGCGAGGAAGGGAGCTTTCGATTAAGGTGATGGCCCGAGCTAGAATCATACGGTCACCGGAACGGATGCCCTGGAAGTAGTCCTCCAAGGAGAGCTCACGCCGTTTACGTGCACCGCCGACGAAATTGGGGTTGACGATGGAAGAAACCTCAACTCCGCGGGAGATCCCTAAAGCGATATCGCTTTGTTGTGCGAATTCCTGGGCGATGTCGGGCCGCCGAGAACCATCCATGGGGCATTCTTGCATGAGGCAAAGATACCTATCTTTGGCGTATGAAAAAAGTCGCTTTGACCGGAATCAAACCAACCGGAACCCCCCATTTGGGCAACTATCTGGGCGCAATCCGTCCCGCGCTGGAACTTGCCCATGATTACCAACCATTCTATTTCATCGCTGATTACCATGCGCTCACCTCTGTGCATGATGCTCAGGCCCTGCGATCCTCCATTTACAAGGTCGCCGCGACCTGGCTTGCTTTGGGGCTCAATCCAGAGGAATCCTGTTTCTACAAGCAAAGCGACATTCCCGAAATCTTCGAACTCAGCTGGCTCCTGAGTTGCTTTACCCCAAAGGGCTTCATGAACCGGGCGCATGCTTACAAAGACAAGGTAGCCAAGAACCAGGCTGACGGTAACGATCCCGATGAAAACGTCAACATGGGGCTCTACTGTTACCCCTGCCTCATGGATGCCGACATCCTTATGTTCCACTCCGACGTTGTGCCCGTGGGTAAGGATCAAAAGCAACACATCGAGTTCGCTCGTGATGTGGCGCAGCGCTTTAACACGCATTACGGCAAAGAGGTGTTCACCATCCCCGAACCGGTAATCCGTGACGAGACCGACGTGATCCCGGGACTCGACGGTCGCAAAATGAGCAAATCCTATGGCAACACCATCGAAATCTTTTTGGAACCCAAGGCACTGAAGAAAAAGGTGGGGGCCATCGTCACCAATTCCCAGGGCATCGAGGAACCCAAGGACCCCGACACCTGCAACGTGTTCCGCCTCTATCGCTTGTTCGCAACCCCGGAACAGTCCGCCGCTCTGGCCGCGCGCTACCGTGCCGGAGGATTGGGCTGGGGACACGCCAAGGCCGAACTGCAGTCCGTGCTGGAAGCGACCTTTGGCGAGGCCCGGGATCGCTACAACGCCTTGCTCGCCGACACCTCGCAGATCGACAATATCCTGGCCCAGGGAGCCGCCAAGGCTCGCCCCATCGCCCACGCCCTATTACGAGAAGTCCGCGCCACCATTGGCATTCCTGAGACGGGGAATCGGGACTAATTTGGCAATCACCCTAACGACCACAGTTGACCGGGCTAAATCGACCAGGTCAATTGCGGAATCTAGGTTGAACAGCCCCGTTCAAGGCTGCGCCTGCCTACGGACCCATATCCAGTGTGTAAAATTGGCCTCTTTTCATGACCGTAAACCAATTTTTAGAGGTCCCCAAAAAATCGTTGTTGCACTTTCAAGCGAGAGGCAGGCTCTCCCCAGAAAGAACGCACTCCTTCCTTGCACAACCGCCGGATTTACGCCGCCTGACCTTTAACCACGAAAGCTTTGCGGGATGTTGCCCGCTCGACTTGGTCAGTTTCCAGGAGGACTTGCACCTCCAAGACCGCACCCGCACACAAAAAAGCGGTGGCAGGGAGAGAGACCCGCCACCGCCTTGCTCGTTTGGAAAAAGTCTACATCACAGGGACGACCCTTGAACAGAGGATCCTGTCTCCCGAGAACAGGCGCACAATGACCACCCCCTTAGGGAGCTCGCCCAAGGAGATGCCCGCGCTGTTGGTCGCAAAGGAGCGCGTCCGCAACAGCTGGCCCTGCCCATTCAAAATCTGCAAGGTCTTTGTGCCCGAGATTGTTGACGCCGCCAAAATTTGGTTACCGGCGACCTGAATCTGTGAACGGACCGAGGCCTGCGATGCGACCATGGTTGATGGTGTGATGGTGATGGAGCCCGTCAGGCTGGAATCGTTGTAACCGCTGGCGGAAGCCGTCACGGTGTAGCTGTATGTGGCCGCGGATCCAGACGCGATTCCGCTGATGGTGAGCCGCAACGCCTCGCCCGATGTTGCGGTGTCCGAGGAGAGGCCCGTGTTTTCGAGCCCAGAGACCGAGATCGCCGTTCCGTTGGTGGTCTTGAAGATGATGTTGACGACTGTGTCTCCCTGCGCGACAGTCTGCACGGTGTCCCCGGATTTAGAGGATGTCGTCAAAGAAACCGTGTTCGCATATGATGTCCCGCTTGAGCTCAGCGCCGAGCTGGAAGATGCGCCGGAGCTACTGGAAGCTACGCTGGAAGATGCGCCGGAACTGCTGGACACAACGGCGCTGGATGATGTTGCGGTGCTGCTGACGACGCAGTTGGTCACCGATACGGAGCTTGTGGTAGTGAAGCAGATGTTGCCCGATGATTCGGTGATGTTGTATAGGTCGATACCCATGTCCGTTCCGCTCCAGTTCACGAAGTTTGAGAA
>DATIQS010000107.1:0-10030 GCA_035470605.1 Fibrobacteraceae bacterium | reverse complement strand
GTCGCATAGGTTGCTCCCAAAGCGAGGCTTGCTTCTTTCAGAGTTTTGGGAAGCATCTTCAGGGTTTCTTCCGTGGATCTAGCGATCACGGGAATCATCATCAACCCGAGTGCGAGGCTTCCAGAAATGGCGGAGAACGTACCCATATTTCGGACAACCAGTTCATACGCAACCAACCCAATCACGATGGAGGGAACCCCTTGCAGAATTTCTACCGCGCTCCCCAAGGTTTGTGCGAGTTTAGTTTTCCCGTATTCCGCCATATAAGCTCCGGCAGCGACTCCAAGTGGAACGGCCATCAGGGTCGCCATGGATACGAGCAGAAGAGAACCGGTAATCGCGTTGGCCACGCCTCCGCCGGATTCTCCAATGGATTTAGGGAGGCTGGTCAGAAATTCCCAACTGAGTGCCGTCACCCCTTTGGAAAAAATGAAGCCAAAGATGAAGAATAAGGGCAATATGGCAACCCCGCAGAGGATGTAAACCAGCCAGCGGAAGAGGTCGTTGGTCCAATAACGGCGACGGGTGCGGAATGAACTTGTGCGTAAAAAAGTCATTTCGAAAGTCTCCGGATAATATATTTTCCAGCGAAATTGATAAGGCCAGTCAGCACAAAGAGCACGAGGCCCAGTTCCACCAGGCTGGAGACATAGAGGGAACGGTCTGCTTCTGCAAATTCATTGGCGAGAAGCGAAGCGATGGTGTTTGCCGGATCAAAGAGGCCTTTGGGCATATAGTTGCTATTTCCGATCACCATGGTGACAGCCATGGTTTCCCCCAAAGCGCGCCCCAGGGAAAGCATAATCCCTGCAAAAATGCCACTCTTGCCTACAGGGAAAATCACATCGCGGATTACTTCAAATCGGGTGGCTCCTAGCGCGTAAGCGGCCTCCTTGAGACCTGCGGGCACCATTCGAATCACTTCACGCGCGATGGATGCAGAAAACGGAATGATCATAATGGCAAGGATGAGCGAGGCAGAGAGAATTCCAACGCCTAGGGGAGGCATGTCAAGCAACGTTTGTAATTCTCGGACAATCGGAACCAGATAAAAAAGAGCCCAGAAGCCATAAATGACGCTGGGAATGCCGGCAAGGAGTTCCACCAAGCTGGTGAACAGCGCGGAAATTTTGCCTTTCCCAAAAAATTCACCCAGATAGAGAGCGATAGACATTGAAAAAGGAATAGAGATGAATAAGGCAAGAAAGGCTGTGGCGAGAGAGCCCACCACGAAGGGCAGGGCACCATAGGTCCCCGAAATGGGATCCCACTCGCGCCCTGTCAGAAAAGAAAACCCGAATGCGGAAAAGGCTTCATGAGATCCGTCCACCAAGACATAGGCGACCGCCAGCACGAGCAGAAGCGTCACCACGGCCATGAACCGTAACAGCCAAACGAATCCAGAATCAATACGCATTGCGAGTTTCATTCCAACCTCAGTGATCTCAGAACAACTTTTCTTTTCCGTAGGTGAGGCCCTTCAGAATGGTCTCGGCCTTGGTCAATGTGGCGGCAGGCAGGTTGGCATAATCCAGCGCTTCAGAATACTGGCGACCATCATGCAGCATCCACCAGAGCAGATTGGCGAGTGCCTTGGCCTTGGCTTTGGTGCGCCCACCGTAGTTTTGATCCTGATAGACTACGATCCAGGTGAAACCAGCGATGGGGTAGGCATCCTTAGCATCGGAGTTGGTCAGATTGACACGAGTGTCCACAGGAATAGTGCCTTGAGCGGCAGCAGATGTTGATGCCAAATCTGGGACGATCCACTTTCCTGCCTTGTTCTGCATGGTGGCAACGGGCATTTTGTTTTGGCGAGTGTATGCAAGTTCCATGTATCCGATGGAACCTGGCATTTGCTTAACCAAGCCTGCAACCCCTTCGTTCCCTTTAGCGCCCAGGCCAGCAGGCCAATTTACGGATTTACCTGCACCGACATTTTTTTTCCATTCTGGACTGACTTTGGCAAGGTAATCGGTGAAGATAGAGGAGGTTCCCGATCCATCACTGCGGTGAACCACGACGATTTTTTTGTTAGGGAGCTTGACCCCGGGGTTGATGGATGCCAGTTTAGGGTCGCTCCAATCCGTAATTTTTCCGAGGAAAATGTCCGCGAGAACACCAGGCGTGAGTCGCAAGGATTTGACTCCTTCCAGATTGTAAGATACGGTCACAGATCCGAGCACCATGGGGATGTGCACGAGTGGACGTTTGGCTTCTTTCAACTGGGTATCACCAATAAAGGCGTCGGTAGCGCCGAAATCTACGGTTTCACCCATGATCTGTTTGACTCCACCACCGGAACCGATGGACTGGTAGTTGACTTTGATTTGTTTTTTGGCGTAGTACTCATTGAACATTTTTGAGTACAAAGGATACGGGAATGTGGCCCCCGCACCGAGGATTTCTTCCTGCGCCATGGTGCCGCTGACGGCGATGAGGCCGATCAGGGCAGAGACGATGATTTTGTTCATTTGTTTACTCCTTGAATTGTGAATCGTCTTCATGTGTATGCCGGAAAATGCGCCCACGAACCATGTAAAGGACGTCTTCCGCAATATTCGTAGCATGATCGCCCACGCGTTCCAGATTGCGTGAAATCAGCAGGTAGCGCAAATAGACTCCAACCTGAGCTGGTTTTTTTTGAATTTTTTCTTCGATCATCTGGTACATATTCCGGTGCATGGCATCGATTTCATCATCGGCGGAGCAGACTTCCAGGGCCTCCTTCTCATCTAGATTGATTAGAGAGTCCAAGCTGCGGCGGAAAAGGATCCGCACTTTTTCGGCCATAGTGCTGAATTCGAATTCTTTACGCACCGGATCTTGGTTTGCCTTCAGAAAGCTGACCGTTTCGGCAATATTCACCGCCGTATCGCCAACGCGCTCCAGGTCGCTGTTGATTTTCATCACCGAGACCAGAAGTCTTAGATCAATGGCGACCGGTTGGTGCAGAGCCATCACTTTGAGGCAATCTTCCTCGATTTCCACTTCTTTCTGATCGATGAGGTCGTCTTTGATGATTACCTTGTGTGCTAAATCTTCATCGAATTCCTCAACGGCGCGGATCGCATAGTAGAGCTGCTCTTCAGCCATGGTCCCGAGGCGTAGGATTTGAGCCTTTACCAGTTCCATCTCACGGTGAAAATGTACTGTCATCCGAACCTCCCGGTGATATAGTCTTCCGTGCGTTTCTCCTTGGGGCGGGTAAACAGGTCTGGTGTATTCCCGAATTCGATAAGGTCACCCTCATAGAAAAAGGCTGTGTAATCGGATACGCGAGATGCTTGTTGCATATTATGGGTTACAATTACGATCGTGTAATTCGTACGCAATTCCAGAATCAAATCCTCTACAGCGGCAGTAGAACGGGGATCCAAGGCGGATGCCGGCTCGTCCATGAGAATCACCTCCGGGTCTACCGCGAGCGCTCGGGCGATGCAGAGACGCTGCTGTTGTCCGCCAGAAAGCCCAAGGGCGCTCTGATGCAAGCGGTCCTTGACTTCGTCCCATAGGGCCGCTTTACGCAGGCTAGATTCCACAATTTCCTCCAGGCGCTCCTTAACCCCATGGATGCGTGGACCGTAGGCTACGTTGTCGTAGATTGTCTTCGGGAAAGGATTGGAACGCTGGAAAACCATGCCTACACGTCGCCGCAGTTCCACTAGGTCACAGCCCGGCGCGTAGATGTCTTCGCCATGCACGCGAACCATTCCTTCAACCCTTGAAGACTCGATCAGGTCGTTCATGCGGTTCAGGGTTCGCAGAAAAGTGGATTTGCCGCAACCGGATGGGCCGATCAGGGCTGTTACCTTGCGGACGGGGATGTCCAAATTGATTCCATGAAGCGCTTCACTGACGCCATAAAAAAATCTCAAGTTTTCCACAGCGACCTCCACGGAGCTTTCTTGCACCTCGGTCATATCAGGACTTTCCATTGTTGCCAACATCAAATCTCCTTGTTGTCCAACTGTTCTGAAACAAAATTATGACGTTGCTGTTAGGGGGACATTCGGGTAAGGTTAGCGTTTGGTTAGCAATCCCCGTACTTCAGGGATGAATCATCCTAAATTGGGGATGTGCTCTCGAGGTCTTCTGTTCTTCAGCTTTTTTTGCTCGTCTTTTGGATGCGGATCCAGGCGGTGGAACCGGATACTCTGAATACGGTCCTGGTCCCTGCCGGGTGTTTTCAAATGGGGGGGGAGGATGGTGATTCCGATGAGGCTCCTCCGCATCAGGTTTGTCTGGATGCTTTTCGCATGGACCGTTACGAGGTCGCTCAGGGACAATATCAGGCAGTCATGGGGGAAAGCCCTTGGCTACAGTGCTCTGGGGAAATGTGCCCACGTCCCTGGATTTCTTTTCCGGCAGTCGATGTGGATTGGGAGGGGGCGAGTGCCTATTGTGCCAAGGTGGGGAGACGGCTCCCTACGGAAGCGGAATTTGAATATGCAAATCGAGCAGGAAATCCAGGTCAATATCCCTGGGGAAATATGGACGTGGCTGCGTGCATCTATGCGAACGTTGCAGATCAGAGCGCCAAGCGTAAATGGGGTAACTGGATCACGTTTGAGTGTGAAGATGGTTACGCCGCGTTGGCCCCCGTCGGAAGTTTTCAGCCGAATGCTTGGGGACTGTTTGATATGGAGGGCAATGTGTGGGAGTGGGTAGAGGATTGGTTTGCGAAGAATTATTACGCTCTAAGCCCGTTACGGAATCCAACAGGCCCGAATACGGGAGAGTACCGAGTCAATCGAGGTGGAAGTTGGTGGGATTTTCCAGAGGCGTTACGTGCAGCATCGAGGAATTACAGTATTCCTTCTTATCGAGCCGCCAATTTGGGATTCCGTTGTGTCCAGCCAGTGACGGGGAAATGAAGCGATCGCAACTGTAAGACCGTGAGGGAGCTATAGAAAGGCGCACACTGATGCGGGCTCCCTTGCGTTCGACTCTGGAAATCGGAATCCATTCCCTATTTTCCAGGGCGTCGATTAGGGCTTGATCTTCGCTGTCTCGTGTGGAACGTTTAGCCTCAGCGGTTTTCATCCTAATGACCGCCGTTGTTATAGGAGAGGATGTATCTCCGGTCGATGTGCGAAGAACCCTATGGAATGCTATGCACAGTTCAACGGCTCACTATGCCTGTTAGCCGGATGTTCTCCAGGGGAAAGCAGGGGGCATAGGAGCTCAATTTCTGGCAGAGTTCCAAGTTCCGGCTTTGGTCGCGTTAGCGACATTGCCAGATCATTTGAACCTAGATTCCGCCAGCTGCGCCGTTAGGTTAAAGGAACCCTCACACGCGCACCAGTAACCCCTTCAGGTAAAGGCCTTCTGGGAATGTCGTGGCCACCGGATGATCGGGAGGTTGATGGAATCGTCCGATAACCTGTGCGCATCTTCCCGCATCCAACGCGGCATCCGCGACAATCTTGCCAAAGAGGTCTGGACCCATGAGACCCGAGCAGGAAAAGGTGAATAACAAGCCCCCTGGGCGTAGCAGTTTTATTCCTAGCAGATTGATGTCCTTGTATCCCCGGGCAGCTTTCTTGAGAGACGCCTGCGAATCAGCAAATTTTGGTGGATCTAGCACCACAAGATCAAATTGGCGCCCTTGGTCACGATACTTGCGCAACTCGTGGAATACATCCTGTCGGCACCATTCCACCCGATCCATGGGAAGTTGGTTCCGTTCCGTATTCTGATGAGCAATGGCCAACGCATCTGCGGAAACATCCATCTGCACCACATGGTGAGCCCCGCCCTGTAACGCCTTAAGTCCAAATCCACCCGTATAGCAAAAAGCGTTTAACACATCTCGGTCTTTGGCATGAAGAGCTACCGCAGCACGGGCGTCGCGTTGATCCAGATAAAACCCAGTTTTGTGCCCATGCCACGGATCGACACGCAGGGCCAAGCCGTTTTCCATGATTTCCACATACGCCGGGATCTCTCCCCACAGAAGGCCGCTGCGTTCCTGTAATCCTTCCTTGCTTCGGACTTCCACATCGGATCGTTCCAAGATGCCGCGGCAAGAAGGAAAATGTTTGCGGAGTAACGCACACAATGGATCTCGCCAGTGCTCCCAACCAGCGGAAAGAAATTGGCAGACAAGGATATCGGCGTAGCAATCCACTACGCAACCCGGTAATCCATCGGATTCCGCATTGATGAGCCGAAAACCTTGCTTCCCCATCTTAAAACCCGAGGCGGAACGTCCAGAAATGCACTGGAGCAGGCGTTCCTCCAAGAGTGCGTTTCCCATTGGGATTTCTTTTTGAAAGGACCAAACACGCGCACGAATTTGGGAGAGCGGAGACCAGGAGGCCCAGGCCAGAAAGCGCCCATGGGCATCACAAATTTCTACGTCCTCTCCCATTCCGGGCTCTGTTCCTCGAATGCGATCTACAGCCCCGGAAAACACCCAGGGGTGGCGCCTAAACAGGGACTTCTCCCGTCCAGGGAAAAGGAAAATTTTTGAGGACATGAGAAATTATAGACTAGCGATCCAATTGCGGATCGTCACCAGCAACTCCGTATACTTGTGAGTCACGGGGAACTGAGGGAATTGTTGGATTACATTTTCTGGAGCGCGGAAAAAGACGCCCTGATTGGCCGCCTTGAGCATCCCCGTATCGTTATACGAGTCGCCGACAGCTGTTACTTTGAAATTCAAACCACGCAGCGCCTCGACCGCGTGAGCCTTTTGGTTTTTCATACGCAACTGATATCCCGTAATCACGTCGTTTTCCACAACGAGATTGTGACAGAACAGAGTGGGAAAATCCAGTTTCTTCATTAAAGGCCAAGCAAACTCCTGGAAGGTATCGGAAAGAATCACTACCTGGCAGAGGGTCTTCAACTCATCCAAGAAATCCTTGGCGCCCTCTAGGGGCTGTAACGTACCAATGACATCCTGAATTGCTGGAAGCGTCAAATTTTCCCTCGCCAGAATGGCCAAACGGTTTTTCATCAGGATGTCATAATCTGGAATGTCCCGGGTGGTCAAATGAAGCTCCTCGATCCCCGTGCGTTCTGCAACAGCGATCCAGACCTCAGGGACGAGAACACCTTCTAAATCCAATGTGACGATGCATTGTTTTGTAAACATAAAATTGCCTCAAGAAAACCAGCTAAAAATTACATCCCAGCCCCAGGACAGTCAAATCCATTCTACTTCCAGTAGCCGACCACCAACAATTCTGGAGTAGCCTTGGGGAACGTGGCGCTTTTCAGGGAAACCACTTGGTTGATCGAACGAATCTTTGGATTGACAGGCCCTTTGCCGAGACCCTTTGCGGTCAATATGAGTTTCAATCCTGGCATCTCTCCGCCTTCTCGGATGTCGTCGAACTTTCGAGTATCCAGTTTGACGGAACTTTTTTGCAAAGAAAAAAGACGGGCTGTGGCAGAATCCAGTTGTAGTTCGATGGGTTTCCCCTGAGGATTCCAGGCGTATAGCGTCCACTGGGGGTGACTCTCTGGAGTGACAAACCCGGCATCCAGCATTTGTTGGGAGAAAAGGATTGGCGATTCGATTGTACCGGTCATCAACGTGACATCTGGTTTTCCACCTTTTTCCACTAGGATAATGCGATGGGTAAAAGGACCTTCGAGGTCTGCGGTGTTAAAGTCGAATTCAATGTGGACCTTTGCATCAGCAGCCACGGTTTTTGGAAAATGAAAGTTAGAGGATCCGACATTCTGAGAGAGGACTTCTTCCAGTTCAATGGATTTGCCGCTAATATTGCGCCCATTCAACACCACGTGACGGGTTGCGCCCTGCTCCAATTTTCCCAAATCCTGGGGATCTGGCGAGAATTGGAAATTGGACGGGGGATCCTGGGCCCATAAAGGTCCAAAAACACAAATAAAGACAATCATGAAAATTCGCATGGAGCGAAGATACAAAGATTAAGGAATCTTAATAAAAAAAGGCTGATCCTTGATGGACCAGCCTTTTCGAGGCGACACCCGGACTCGAACCGGGGAATGGAGCTTTTGCAGAGCCGTCCCTTACCAACTTGGGTATGTCGCCAAAGCGGGGCAAAAGTTAATTAAATTCGCATTAGATTCAAACGTGGTGGTCAGATGAAAAAAATTTGGATGATTTTGTTCCTGAATTTTGTTCCGTTTCTTTCCGCAGAGGCTTCTTTATTGCCTGTGGGATCGGAAGCCAAACGCTTTCTGAATCTGGATTTGCAGAATAAGCACGTTGGTTTGCACGACTACGTGGGAACAGGAGCCATCAATAAAGGAAAGGTGGTTGTTTTGAGTTTTTGGTCTCTCTCTTGCGTTCCCTGCCGCAAAGAGATGCCTCTCGTTCAAGCCTGGGCACAAAAAAACCAGAACAAGGTGGAACTTTTTTTCATCAATATTGATCAGAAAGCGAATTTGGACAAGGTTCGAGAATTGGTTGTGCAGAATAAATACACCGCCAAAGTGCTGCTCGATTTTTACCAGACAACCGCGAAAGCCTATGGTGTCTGTGACGGAAACAACTGTTCCGTACCTGCGCTTTATGTGGTGGATGCGGACGGCATGATTCGCTATGCCACCACAGGCTTCCATGAAGACGACAATCTCACCGGAATGCTGGACAAGGCCGCCTTTGGCCCCAAGCCTGCACTGGCTCAAACTGCCGCAGCGCCAATCGCAGGAACCCTACCGGCAAATCGCCGCCTCGGAATTTTGCATTCCATCCTGGTGGGGTTGGATCATCAAACCCTAGCAACAAAGTATGGTCTCACCCGGGAGCAATTGGTGGGAATCCTCAAAGATGCCGAAGATGCCGCCAAAGGACAGTGGGAGAAGCATTGATGCGGGACAGGGAACGAGGCTCCGTGGAGCGACCTCTTATTTATGCGTTATTACAGGGTCAGGAGGATGCTCCCTGTGTGCGTAATCTTACGCGGAATAATCGTTTGATTCCGCATAATTTTCAGCATGTGGTGTCGCGCCGTGAACGGTGTGCACTGGAAAATTGTGGACGGATTTTTGAAATCGAGCTGATTCCAGGACAGGTTTTGTATCCAAAATATTGTGAACGACACCGTAGTGAATTCCAACGGGAGCTGCACCGCCGTCGCCATGCATCTACCAAAAATATTCACTGACTTTATAACCTTTCTGCTTGCCGGCTGGATGCGTAGTCTGCGAGTACATTGGAACCAGCCTTTGCCGCGGCAGGCGATATACACCTTATGGCATCGAGATTTACCTGCCTGCATGGCTGCTTTTCATGATCAAGGCATTTCGGTTCTCATCAGTCAATCTTCCGATGGCGAAATCGCAGCGGGGACGGCCTCACGGTTGGGTTACCAGGTGCAAAGGGGCTCATCCACTCATGGTCAAACTGCGCTGAGGCATTTGCTAACAGCATTGCATTCGGGGCAGAGTGTGGGCATGGCTCTAGACGGTCCACGTGGCCCTGCTGGGCAACCAAAACCGGGCGCGGTCTGGTTGGCAAAGAGGACCGGTCTGCCCCTTATCCTGTTGAATGTGAAAACAGGGCCCTCTTTTCGTTTGAAAACTTGGGATCGAACGATTTTTCCGATTCCGGGAAGCTCTGCTCGTATCTCTCTGGTATTTCAAAGCCCCGCTGCCTCATGCACCAGCACCACGTTGTAATTGGTGAGGGCCTCCATGGGCTTATCAGCCAGGACGATGTGCCAGAGGAGGGTGAAACAAAACCGTCCTTCCTCAATGAGGTCGGCAAGGTGGATTCCTGAATTTTCCATGGGGCTTTGTTTCTCGAAATATTGGGTTGCGGATTTGCTATACCGAGGCGGCAAGAGTTTGTATTCGTTACGTGCAGCGTGGCTATTTGTTTGTATGCGAGCTCTTTTCATTTCTGGGCAAAAACATATCAATCAAATCCACCTGAATTTTTTGAAAAGCCTCCATTTTCTCTTTCAGTAAATTCAAAAGCTCCTTTTTCCCCTTTTTTTCCAGATTCAGCTCTTCCAATTCCCTCAGAAATGCGCTTTTAAAATGATCGATTTGGATCCCCAAAAAGCAGGCCCTTTTGAAC
>DATIQS010000106.1:0-2184 GCA_035470605.1 Fibrobacteraceae bacterium | reverse complement strand
CGGTCAGTGGGTTATGGTCCGGACACGCTGCGCTCACTGTTCTTCATGGCATGCTGCGTCATCAAGCGTCGGCCAGGTTTCCTGCGCAACTATGCGTTGAGGAAAGAGGCCGAAGGCAAACCCAAGATGCTCGTCATCAATGCGATGGGGAAAACTACCCCGAAGTCGCAGAATGGGGGAGAAAAAATTTCACCAAATCCTGCACGGACGACCAAATTCGCCCACACAGAAATTCAAACATGCCATTTTCCTTGGCTTCCGCCACTAATCTTACTCTGGAAGAAACCAGAGGACCAGCCCAACGACCGTCGTGCTCAAGGCGACGCCATAGCTTGCATTGCTGATGTCATCATGGTTTGTGGAGCAGCAGTAATACCCACCTGTGGCGGTTCCTGCCGCACTGGTCCAGAGAATGACAGCAACCTTCCTTTTTGTTGACAAGCGCCCCTCCTTTTGCCCGTCCAGAAAGGCATGGTCAACCCCATTTATCCGCCCGGGAGCAGAAACGCTCAAATGTGGTGGATACTCATCCATTTTCGCTACTTCCGGTTGTGCGGAATCATGGATCGCGCTATATGAACTGTCCATGCCGCCTGCGGATACAAGCGCAGCCAGAAAAAAAATCGCCATTATGGCAGTCCCCATTGCTTTTCGCATGACATTACTCCTGTTCTATTTCGCCATCCGGCAGGTATTCGAGAATGTCCCCCGGCTGGCAGTCGAGTTCACGGCATAGAGCCGAAAGCGTCTCGAAACGGACCGCCCGCGCCTTGCCTGTCTTCAGGATGCTCAGGTTCGCCTCCGTAATCCCTATGCGGATTGACAGCTCGTTGAGCCTCATTTTACGCCGGACCATCACCAGATCCAGATTCACACGTATCGCCATTAGCCTACACCGTGAGGTCCGATTCTCGCTTCAGGAGCGATGCCTGCAAAAGAATGTAGGCAAGAAGCCAGAGGAAGAACCCGGTCATCATGGAACCGGCATCGTCCGAACTTATACCCAGGGATAACCGACGTGCACCAGGCTCATTGCCCATGGACAAGGCGACGGAAACAAGTGAACGCTGGACCGCACCAACCAGAGCGGCCCACAGGTAGAGAGTTCCCAGCCTGGAGAGGCACCGGACGCTTGCCTCCCCGAAAATATCTTTGCCCTCCCAGAGGGAGACGAGCTTTGCCAGTTGAAAGAAAAGAAGGACGTGCAGCAAAATGCCGGGAAAACTCGCCAGCATTCCCGAAATCCGCACGGGAAGGGTGGTCTGACTCACCACAGCCCCCTCCAGGAACGGTCCCAGCACCGTCCCCGGCACCCAGGGCAACAAAGCCCAGATGGCAAGCACCGTGACCGGTTGAAATACCATCCAGAACAGGAATACTCGGCGCATCCATTTGCATAACAACTGAATTCGATTCCAAGATAGTGGTTGTTTCATGGCGAGGCCTAAAAATTATCGTTATTCGATAATATATAATCGAAGCACAATAAAATCAAGGGCTATGGTGCCATGCTTGGGCTATGAGCAAAAACCAGCCACCTAGATGCGAGCTCCAGGACAGGGAAGCCTGATCTTATTCGTCTACACT
This sequence comes from Fibrobacteraceae bacterium, assembly GCA_035470605.1. Lineage (GTDB taxonomy): Bacteria > Fibrobacterota > Fibrobacteria > Fibrobacterales > Fibrobacteraceae > CAIRAY01. The sequence goes on along the minus strand of DATIQS010000106.1, from coordinate 597 downwards.
GGATTCCGGTTTTGGTTGGTGCGAGTGCGACTCAATGAACTCGTGGACCTTGGTATACGAGTCGAATGCCGATTCCCTGTTGTATCCGACCCTTTCGTTATTTACGCCCTTATAGGTGAATCCATGTTTCGTATTAACGTATCCGACGTACTCCACGTCTTTACCGTGAGCCCTCAAGGAGTCGATGAACTCTTCCGACTGCCACGGCTTGGTGATGGAGTCATCCAAACCCTGGAAGAAAAGAACTGGCACATGAATCGACCCGGATATGCGGATCGGCATATTGCCTTCGCCGATCAATTTGAGTAGCCCCGGCTTGTCAAACCTCATCGGTGACGCATAGCAGACAAGTCCTTTTATGCCCTTGCTCCTTGGCAAGTATCGAACCGCGTTGGTGCCGCCCATGGAGAACCCGGCAAGGTACACATTTCCAGTATCGACGGCGGGATTCTTCATTATGTGGTCTATTCCGATCTCAATGTCGTCGGTCCACTTTTCGTCCAGAAACCTTCTGGAGGGGTTCCTGTAGTCTATTGCGAACACGGCGTATCCGTACCCGTTCATCTCTTCCGCGAACTCGTAATGAATCGGAGATAT
>DATIQS010000105.1:0-1895 GCA_035470605.1 Fibrobacteraceae bacterium | reverse complement strand
ATTCTGGGGAAATCGGTGAAAATGGGGATAACGCCTTCCGCACACGGCAATTTGTGGAAGCAGCGGACACCGCACTTTATCGTGCAAAGAATCAGGGACGGAACCGCGTGGAAGCCTCTTCCGAATCATCCCCTTCTGCATAGGCCCTATGTCCATTCGTATTCCATCCATTCGCCTCTGGTGGCAGGAAATTCTTCTGGCTGTCGCGTCCCTATTGGCGGTGATCTGTAGCAGCGTGTTGGTTTTTAGTTCGTTCCATTTGCATTTGCTAGACATGCAGTGGCAACTGAAGCTGGACGAATATCTAGAGGGCGATCTAGCCCAGGCCTATCTGTTGTCTCGTTTCGCGGATCAATACAATCTGTACCAGGGAAAACTCAGCGCCCGCGAACTGGACGAACGAGAATATCGCTTCCAAACCTTATTAGACAAAAATCAATCCAATAGCATTCAGGTGTATCCTCAAAATTGGACAAATCGTCTCGGCACCTATGTGATCAATGCCTTACGCCATGCCACAGGGAAAGCTCATTTGGCGAGCCCTGAGGAAATGCAATCCCTGGTCCTGTTGGAACGAGCTTTCCAATATGAACGGAACCGCGACTATGCAAATGCGCTTCAAACCTATGCGCAGGTAGATTCCGATGTCCGCGAGAATCCTCGCATTATGGGGCTGATTGGCTTACACCAAGGGGTTTCCTTAGCGATGCTGGGCTCCCTAGATTCAGCCCGAACAGCGTTCCATGAAGTCATACAACAGCACCCAAGTGACGATTTGGGCCAAACCGCAAAGGCGTTGCTGGATTATATGGAGGGCCTGATTCAAGAACGCGCGGTTGTATTGAAATCGGGATTCGACCCTCTGACCAGGGCACGCAAAATGTCGGCGCTCCTGCAATGCCGAGAACTTCTGTCTTCTCCAGAGAGGCCTACAGATTCCGCAGGTCAAATGGAAATGATGATGTTACGGGCTCGTTGCGAAGAGGAGCTTGGGCACGTCAGCGCAGCGGTTCGTGACTATGGTGGCGTCATCCGCTTGGCCGGGCAAAACGAATTGGCCAGGGACGCGAATCGTCGCCTTTATGTCCTAGGCGGTCGTATTCGCGAGGGGCGCCGTCTGCAAAAAGCCGCGATGCAAATCAACCAAGCACTACAGGATTCTTCACTGCAGACGATGCAAGATTTGCAATCCTCACTCCCGGATGCACAGCCCTCACTCCCCAAGGAAGTTTCTCTGTCCGCTAATGAAGAAACCGTGCGCGCCTTGGAGGAGGAGGCCCAGGTGATTGCGCAAAGACCCATAGCTATTTATAAGCCAATACCAGATCATCCCCTAATCCGAATTCCCAAAACACCGGAGGGAAGCCAAGTCACGGTGAAGCTCTATGGGGGGAAAACCTTTATTGGACGAACCTTAAAGGAATGCGGGAAACAGGAATTGTGCCTGCAGACCATGATTGGTGTCATTCATGTGCCGCATCGAGAAATCGCGGGCATGGAAATCCAGAATTAGTCGCCCCAATTTTTTCTGGCAATAAGGGTATCTGTCACCGGTAAAGCAGCGCTTCCAGGATTAAACACCCCATACTCCAGGGTATCTGCGGAGGAGAAAAAGAGTTCCATGGAGGAACCGCGTTCCCACAAGGTTTTTCCTGTAGAGTTGTGCAACCAAGCCTGTACACCGCTTCCTACAGCAAAAACACCCCGCAGGGAATCCCCAACCCCGACGGAAATCGTCACAAGGATGGAATCTCCAGCGGGCACCACCTTCGACTGACGAGCCAGCAGAATCGTCTCCGAAGTCAACGAGATGTTTTGGGCGAGGCTCTGCGCCTGATTCCCCAATTCGACATGGCGAAGTAACGCGAGAAAAGAGAAGGTTCGAGCCGTATCTG
>DATIQS010000104.1:0-3401 GCA_035470605.1 Fibrobacteraceae bacterium | reverse complement strand
CTCCGAATCCACCCTGCGCCGCCCTGGCAGGACACATGAGACTTTACCCAGATGGGAGTGTCCCCGTTTGCCAGTTTAATAGTCAAACCGTTGGAAATTTGGTGCAACACGATTTTAAGACCTGCTGGGAATCGGAATCCGTTTTAGCGTGGCGTTCCTGGGTAAAACGATGTGTGGGTTGTTGGGCGGAATGCGAAATCTTACCAAACGCGTTTCTGAGTGGAGATCTTTGGTGGCAGTCTACCCCGTTATCCAACCTTGGACTGGTCCCAGAACGCGCTATGCGCGGGCAATAAGGATCGCTCCGGCTACAATCAAAGACCCACCCACCCAGTGATGCCAAGTCAGGTGTTCTCCTAAAAAAATCGCGGCGAAAGCAATCGCCACGACGACGCTGAGTTTGTCTACGGGGGCCACCTGTGAGGCATTTCCCAATTGCAGGGCTCGGAAATAGCAAAGCCAGGAAGCTCCAGTCGCAAATCCTGATAGCACAAGAAAAAGCCAGGTGCGTCCTGTAACCGAGCCCAAATGAACGGCGCTTTTTCCCCAGGCAATGGCCCAAGTGACAAACAGGATGACTGTGGTACGAATGGCGGTCGCTAGATTGGAATCGACATCCTTGACTCCAATTTTAGCCAGTGTAGCTGTGAGGCCTGCGAACAAAGCGGAGAATAAGGCCCAGGTAAACCAATTCATCTTCAAGAGTCTTGTTCGGAAGCTGCCAGGACCTGCTCCAGGGTGGTCAAGCCCTGCAACGCCTTTTCCATCCCATCGATGCGTAAGGTAAGCATCCCCGCCTTCATCGCTTCGCGTTTGATGTCGTCCCCAGAGGCGCGCCGGATGATCATTTGGCGAATTTGTTCGTTAGGGGCCAAAAATTCAAAGATGCCCAAACGTCCCTTGTAACCAGTGTTGTCACATTTGCCGCAGCCTTTGCCACGATAGAAAACCGCATCCTTGGATAGGCCGAGACTTTCGCGCAATTCCTTGGAAACCTCAAAGACTTCCTTGCAGTTGGGACAGATACGGCGAACTAGGCGTTGCGCCAGCACCCCTTTGATGGCCGTTGCCACCAAAAAGGGTTCCAATCCCATTTCCAAAAGACGAGGGAAAGCCCCTGCTGCGTCGTTCGTGTGCAATGTGGAAAAAACCAAGTGACCCGTCAATGCCGCCTCAACGGCCATGGAGGCTGTTTCCTGGTCGCGCATTTCACCAATCATGATGACATCGGGGTCTTGACGCAGAATCGAACGGATACCCGCAGCAAACGAAAAACCCGCCTGATTGTTAATTTGGCCTTGGTTCACGTTGTTTAGGTTTAACTCCACCGGGTCTTCCATGGTGGTAATGTTGATGGAGTCGTTATTGATTTCCCGGATACAGGAATAGAGAGTCGTGGATTTACCTGAACCCGTGGGACCCGTGACGAGGATGATGCCGTTTGGCAGGTTAATGGAGTCGATGAATTCCTTGAACACACTTTCCTGAAAACCCATTTTATTCAAAGGAATTTGGCCAGCATTGGGGTCCAGAATACGCATCACGATTTTTTCTACGGTACCGCGCTTACGCAAGGTCGTCGGGAAGGAACTAACACGAAGATCGACCTCTTTTCCATTGACACGCACGGTAAAACGCCCATCCAGTGGCTTGCGCTTTTCTGCGATATCCATTTTCGCCATCAATTTAATGCGGGACAGAACCTGCGCCATAAGCCGACCCGGAATTCGCGATACCACCGTTAATTCACCATCAATACGGTAACGGAGTTTGAGGCAATCCTCTTGGGGTTCCAAATGAATATCCGAAGCCTTTTTCAGGACAGCCGTGTTGATTAGCGTTGTCACAATTTTGGCGACCTGACGACCCTCCTCGTCGGAAAGTTCCATCTCGTCGGAAGCAGTCTTTTCCTCAACGACGTCCACTTCCTCACTGGCTCCGGCAATCAGGGTCTCCAGATCACCCCCCGTAGCCTCATCGGAATAGCCTTGCTCCTGGCGTAAGGCGCCATAAATACGTTCAATGGCGGATAAAATGTCGCGTTCACTGGACATAACCGGATCCACTTCCAGGGGGACCTTAAATTTGATATGGTCCAGAGCCTTCAGGTTGGATGGGTCCGCCATGGCGATGGTCAGGGTTTTGTCCTTCACATAGAGGGGCATGACCCGGTATTGGGTACAGAATTGCTCGGGAAGGTATTTAGCGGCTTCCACATCAATGTTGAAATTGTCCAGTTTGACCTGGGGAATTTCCAACTGCGCGGAGAGAATTTCGATAAGGCGATCTTCACTCATGTAGCCGAGCTTAATCAAAACTCGTCCGAGTCGTTCCCCTTGTTGCTTGCCTACTTCTAACGCCCGATCCAGTTGTTCCTGGTTGATAAAACCACGTTCCAGTAGGATTTCACCCAGGCGTTTACGTTCCTTAAACTGCATCTGCTGACCGAGAACAGCGGTTAGTGTTTCCTCGGAGACGATTCCCAAACGGACAAGGATTTTTCCGAGAAGGATACCTGTCCGTTTATGTTCCGCCAGGGCGTGATTCAGTTGATCTTCGTCAATAATACCTTGACGAAGCAGCAGTTCACCGACTTTGACCTTGCTTTGGCTCATACGTGGGACCAGGCACCCGGTTTTATGCTGGTCCGCGTTCCGTCGCGTTGAAGCCGTTCAACTCCAGCGCCTGGCAGTACACGTCCAATGCAGCGAATCCTATAGGGCCATAGCGGTAAAACTAATAAAGTTGGGGAAAGGGGACTGGTAAACAAAAGTTCATATTCCTCACCTCCGTTTAGCCAGAAAAATTCTGGATCCAACCCCTGGCGTTGACAGAAAGGTTCCAGCGCAGGATGCCAAGGCACTTGCGCATCCATAATTTCGAGACGCACACCAGAGCTCAGGGCCAGGTGATGGAGTTCCGAGCTCAGTCCATCGCTAATGTCAATGGCGCAATGCGCCCCTGTGGAGAGAAGGCGGGCCCCTAATCCTAAGGGAGGTTCTGGACGCTGATGGAGAAGAAGCATCTCGTGCGCTGCGGAATCCCGCGTCTCGTGTTCCAACATCCAGAGCCCTGCCGCAGAGGCGCCCAAATTGCCAGAGACATAGAGCCAGTCCCCTGGACGAGCTTCAGAGCGACGTAGAGGCGTTGCTCCAGGAACGCACTTTCCCCAGACGGTAACAGAAAAGCAACCGTAGTCACCCGCGACCGTGTCTCCGCCGAGAATCTGCAAACGATGTTGCGCGCAGGACTGGGCAAAGGCGAGGGCTACCCGTTCCCGAATTTCGCGTGTCCAGGATCGATTCAAGCAGAGTCCCAGAGTGACAAAGCCAGCCTCGCCTCCCATGGCGTTAATGTCCGACAAATTCGACAGGAGACATTTCTCTACCGCCTGCTCCGGC
>DATIQS010000103.1:0-11181 GCA_035470605.1 Fibrobacteraceae bacterium | reverse complement strand
TCACCGCTGGCGCCAAGAAGGTCATCATGTCCGCTCCTTCCAAGGACGACACCCCGATGTTTGTGTATGGCGTGAATGATAAGACCTATGCCGGTCAGACCATCATCTCCAAAGCATCCTGCACCACCAACTGCCTGGCCCCGATTGCCAAGGTTCTGAACGACACCTGGGGCATCGAGAAAGGCCTGATGACCACCGTCCATGCTGCTACCGCGACACAAAAAACCGTTGATGGTCCCTCCAAGAAGGACTGGCGCGGTGGCCGCGGCATCCTTGAGAACATCATCCCCTCCTCCACAGGCGCCGCCAAGGCCGTGGGCAAAGTCATCCCTGAGCTCAACAAGAAGCTTACCGGTATGTCCATGCGTGTCCCGACGTCCGATGTGTCCGTAGTGGATTTGACCGCTGTGCTGAAGAAGCCAGCCAAGTATGAAGAAATCAAAGCAACAATGAAGAAGGCTTCCGAAGGGGCCCTGAAGGGCATCCTTGGCTACACCGAAGAGAAGGTCGTTTCCACCGACTTCCGCGGTGAGTCCTGCACTTCCGTATTCGACGCCGAGGCCGGCATCCAACTGGACGAAAACTTCGTGAAGATCATCTCTTGGTACGACAACGAATGGGGCTATTCCAACAAGGTATTGGAAATGGTCCGCGTGATCTCCAAGTAATCCTTTTCTCTTTTGCAAAAGGCCGTCCTCCACAGGGCGGCTTTTTGTTATCCTTGCCAGATTTGCCTTCGATTTGTATCTAAGAATCACCCCAAAATCTCTAACCGCAGAGGTGACATGACCCTAGCCATGACCGTCGTCTTCGTTTTGGCCTATCTAGCCATCGCCTTAGAGCATCCGATTCACCTACATAAAAGCGCCTCAGCTTTATTTGGCGCCGCAATTTGCTGGTCGATTTATGCCCTAATGTCCGGTGATCCCCACGCTGTACACCACGACTTGCTAGAAAATCTGGCCGAATCAGCTGGGATTGTGGTGTTTCTCATGGGGGCCATGACCATCGTTGAGATTATCGACGGCCATGGAGGTTTTACCATTGTTACGAACCGCATTACGACACGAAACTTACGGACGCTCCTCTGGACCATTACCTGGATTACATTTTTCCTTTCCGCAATTCTGGATAATCTGACGACCACGATTGTCATGGTTTCCCTAATCCGGAAATTATTAGCCAAGCGGCAGGATCGACTATTTTTTGCAGGGATGGTTGTGATCGCCGCGAACGCAGGCGGTGCGTGGAGCCCCATTGGGGACGTGACCACGACTATGTTATGGATCGGCGGACAAATTTCCGCCGCAGCGATTGTGAAAGGAATTTTCCTGCCAAGCATTCTTAATCTGCTCGTCCCACTTTTCGTAATCTCCCTATTTCTCAAAGGGGAAGTGGAATCTCCGACGAGTCTACGAGCGGAAGGAGGACACACGCCAGCGGAAGTAGATTCCCGAGAGCGAAAACTCATCTTTTTTATGGGCGTTGGAGCCCTGCTCTTTGTGCCTGTGTTTAAAACCGTAACTCATTTGCCTCCATGGATGGGTGTCCTGTTTGGCCTTTCGGTCCTTTGGATCACAACGGAGATCCTACACCGGGGCAAGGAGTCTACCAGAGCGGAACAGTTAGGCGTAGTACAAGCGTTACGACGCATTGACTTGTCCAGCGTTCTTTTCTTTCTAGGCATTCTGCTGGCGGTCGGGAGTTTATCAGCGGTTGGACAATTGACGCATTTAGCGGAATGGCTGGAACATGCCGTGGGCAATACGACCGCTATTGTCATGCTGACAGGAGCCCTATCAGCCATTGTGGACAACGTTCCCTTGGTTGCTGCGGGCATGGGCATGTATCCCATGGATCTATTTCCACAGGACCACTTTCTCTGGGAATTCCTCGCGTATTGCGCAGGAACCGGCGGGTCCATGCTAGTAATAGGTTCTGCTGCGGGTGTCGCCGCTATGGGAATTGAAAAAATCACCTTTGGTTGGTATTTGCAACGCATTGCACCATTAGCTTTGCTAGGGTATCTGGCGGGAGCCGGCACTTATGTTCTGCAATATGCTTTACTACATTGAAAAGACATGACAGGGAATGTGCATAAATACGATATGGGACTGGTGGGCAACTGTTCTTACATGGCCTATATCGATACGTTAGCGAATGTCCGTTGGCTCTGTATGCCTCGATTCGATTCCGATCCACTTTTCGGGAGCCTGCTCGCTGGGGAATCAGGGGGAATTTTCCAGATTGCTGGAAATCATGCAAAACCACATCGGCAGTACTACATCGAAAATACAAATGTCCTGTGCACTGAAATCGAAATGGATGGTGGCCTAGTACGGGTTACTGATTTTGCACCGCGTTTTGCGGAACACGGACGACGTTTCCGTCCCAATATGCTTTTCCGTAAACTTGAACCCATTCAAGGCACGCCTCGGGTGCTTGTCCGCTGTGTGCCCATGGCTTCCCAGGAAGGCGGTCCCCTGGAAATAGCTCAAGGAAGCAATCATCTGCGATTCTTGGGCATGGATGCAATGACACGCCTCACCACAGATCTTCCCCTGGCGAGTTTACTGGAAGGGAACCCATTAGCCCTAACAGGAACGCGCTGGTTGGCGTTCACATATGGGCCGCCTTTGGAAGCCCCCCTAGAAGATACGGCGGAACGATTTTTAAACGAGACGTTGCATTATTGGCGGGATTGGGTGAAATCCACCTCCATTCACGGTCTGTTACAACGCCAAGTCATTCGCTCTGCCTTGGTCTTAAAGCTGCATCAATACGAGGATACAGGTGCTTTGATCGCCTCAGGGAGCGCTTCGTTACCGGAATCACCGGGTTCTGGACGCAATTGGGATTACCGCTATTGTTGGATGCGCGACTCTTACTATACGCTACGCGCGTTTGCGGACATTGGTCATTTTGACGAAATGGTTCGCTACTTCGGTTTCCTAGAAAACATCGTATCCCAACAACCAGAACACATCCCGCCTCTGTTGACGTTAACGGGGCAGCCTGTTCCCGAGGAAGAATCCCCGGCTTGGCCTGGATACTGTGGTGAGACCCCGGTTCGACTGGGGAACGGGGCTAATGTACAACAACAGTTCGACGTTTATGGACAAATGCTAGTGGCGATGCTTCCTCTATATCTGGATCATCGCCTGGCTTCGCGCAGACCAATTAAGGAACTCGGACTCGTAGAACATCTATTGAACCTGATGGAGCGCGACTTTGATACACCGGATGCGGGGATCTGGGAGTTCCGAAATCTCCGTCAACAACATGCCTATACCTATCTTTTCCATTGGGCGGGAGCCAAGGCGGCCTGGGCTCTAGGATGTTCCCGTCATCATACGAGCCTCCAATCGCGAGCGGCAACTTTAGCCGATCGAGCGGCCAGGAAACTAGAGAACTGTTGGTCTCCAGAGACGAACCGTTATGGACAGGCGGTAGGCTCTTCGGTGGCGGACGCCAGCACACTGCAACTCATCGCGATGGGTTATCTCGATCCTACCTCTCCGCGTGCGGATCAGCATCTGCGTTCCCTGGAGCGCGAACTTGATGCGCCTAACGGACTTTTCTTCCGCTACCGTGCGAAGGATGATTTCGGCGCACCGGAAAGCGCGTTCTTGATCGCCGCGTTTTGGCGGGTGGAGGCGCTTGCTTGCGTTGGGCGTCTGACAGAAGCCAGGGAACACTTACAACGCCTAACGGGTTGCGGCAACCATCTGGGTTTATTCAGCGAGGATGTTTCGCTAAATGGAGGCCAGTGGGGAAATTTCCCACAGACCTATAGCCATGTTGGACTCATGAATGCCGTATCACGCATCGCCATGCGAGAGGATAAGCCGTTCTTCCTGGAGGATTACGCGTGAACGTGTCTGCTCTTGGAACCCACCGTCTCGTGGTGGTTTCTTATCGCCTACCGTTCCACGTCGAGGATGGATGTCTATGCCGTAACTCCGGTGGCTTGGTTTCCGCCATGCTGTCCTTTGCCAACGGACACAGCTCCGACCAGCACCATTTTCGTGAAATCCTCTGGATTGGCGTGTCCGACGATACAGAAGAATCCCTTGCCTCCGCCAGGCGAGGCCAAGGAGAAGAGGGCTTTCGTTTGCTGCCAGTGCAACTACCAGAGGAATTGCAACGGCAATTTTATGAAGGCTTCAGCAATGACCTGATTTGGCCTTTATTCCATTATTTTGCTTCCATCGCAGACTATTCTCCCGCAAATTATGACGCTTTCTGTGAGGCAAACGCCATTTTTCGCGATGTAGTGGTAAATCATCTGCAGACGGATGATACGCTGTGGATCCATGATTACCACTTCCTATTACTCCCCAAACTTGTGCGAGAACGTCGACCTGCTGCAGAAATCGGATTCTTCCTGCACATACCCTTTCCTTCCTTCGAAGTATTCCGCGTCATGCCTCGCAGTTGGAGGCGCGGAATTATTTCGGGGATGCTTGGCGCGGATTTGGTGGGATTGCACACCTATGATTATGTCCATCATTTCACACAAACGGCGATTCGTGAATTGGGGGCACAACTCCAGGGGAGCTGGCTAACCACCGATGAAGGCTCTACACGGGTAGAGGCATTTCCGATCGGTATTGACGCCGCGGCTTTCGCTGCAGATCGCCAAACCATCGAAGCAGAAACTGAAAAGCTTCGAATCCAAGAGGCAATTGGGAATCGAACCCTAATCTTTTCGGTGGATCGTTTGGATTACACCAAGGGGTTACTGCATCGTCTTCAGGCCCTTGAACAATTCCTGGAATTGTATCCAGAATGGAAAAACCGCATCGTGTTCAACATGGTGGTCGTCCCCTCCAGAGACACAATTCCCCAATACCAGCAGATGAAAGCGGAAATCGAGGCCCAGGTGGGCAGAATGAACGGGTTGATGGGCACACTAGAATGGCGCCCCGTTGCCTATCAATATCGAAGTCTGAGTCGAACAGAAATGATTGCCCTTTACGATATGGCGGATATCGGCCTGATTACCCCAATGCGCGACGGGATGAATCTGGTATGCAAAGAATTCGTAGCTAGCCAGCCCCCGGAACATCCAGGGACTCTAATTCTCAGCGAAATGGCAGGAGCTGCAGCGGAACTTCGGGAAGCCATTATCATCAATCCGAACGACACCTCAGAAATTGTTGAAGCACTGCACCGCGCATTGAATACCACTTTGGAGGAACGGGTGATCAATTGGTCGCGTCTCAAGGATCGCGTTTTCTCTTATGATGTTTTTGCCTGGGCGGATGATTTTATCGAGTCATTGCATAATGCATCGGGTACAGCACAGGGCTGGCGAGGAGAGCCTCTTGGAGAGAACGCCGCTGCGGAAATCAAAGCCACGTATATGACGGCGTCCAATCGTAGTGTGTTGCTGGATTATGATGGCACACTAGTACCATTCCATCGAGATCCAGAAAAGGCGGTACCAGGAGCCCAGGTACACGACATGCTAATCCGTCTCTGTGCGGATTCGCGCAATCGGGTGGCCATTATTTCTGGTCGAAGCCGCGATTTCTTAGAACGCTGGTTCGGGGAACTTCCTGTGAGCCTCGTCGCGGAACATGGCGCCTTTCATCGCTTGCCAGGTGAAGACTGGGTGGACGTCTGGAATGGAGAACGTGGCTGGAAGGTCCCGTTCTTACGGGCAATGCGTCGTGTGGTTCGCCGTTGTCCAGGCAGTTCTGTGGAAGAAAAGACCACAAGCCTCGTGTGGCATTACCGCAATGCAGAGCCCATGGAAGGCTTCCGCTATGCTCTGGAATTACGTGAAGACCTGGAGAGTATTGCTACCGGAGAATTCCGCATCGTGGAAGGAGACCATATTGTGGAAATTCGCCCCGACGCGTTTGACAAGGGCAAAGCCGCTCTGCGTTTGTTCGGAAAACTCGGGGATCCGTTTGTGCTCGCCGTTGGTGATGACCGAACCGACGAAGATCTTTTCTCAGTGATTCCCCCTTCGGGATACGCCATCAAAGTCGGCAAAGGAAACACTCGTGCGCGATTCCATTTGCGTGAACCCGCAGAAGTTCTACGTTTATTGGAGGGCCTGTTGGCTGCAGGAAATCAGCACTGAGGAATTACTATGGGATCCTTGGACGCGTTTACTGGCGAAATTCTGGTCTTTTTGGGGAGCTTAGTCATTGCGGCTTATGGTTTGGATATTCTCGCCAAACAAAGTCGCGTTCCCGGTATTATTCTTGTTCTGGGACTAGGCATGGCTGCTCGCTCTATCGTTGACAGTACTACGTTGTCCGCGCCACCAGTAGAGCCCTTCCTGCCTGTTTTAGGAACGATCGGTCTAATTCTAATCGTCCTGGAGGGGGCGATTGAGCTAAGGATCGTTCGAGACCGGCTTAATCTTATCCTTCGCGCATTTCTGAGTGCTTTGACGATTCTATTGGCGACGCTATTTACAGTGGGCGGCTTTTTACATCTCGTGGTCGGTTCTGCATGGCAAATCGCCCTACTCAACGCGACACCATTAGCGGTGATTTCCAGTGCCGTAGCAATTCCCAGTGTGGGGCGTCTTTCCGAGGACAAACGGGAGTTTGTAACCTACGAGTCCTCCTTTTCTGACATTTTGGGTGTACTTGTTTTCACGAAACTTTCTACAGAAGGGAATGGCCCTTTGTCCATTGGTGGTGTGTTAGCGGGCTTAGGGGGCTCGTTGCTGGCCACGGTGCTCATTGCGATCGTCTTGAGTCTCGGACTGTTTGCCATGCTGATTGGTATTCGAAACCATGTCAAATCCCTATTGGTCCTGGCTGTGTTGCTCATGGCTTATGGCGCCGCCAAAATTCTCCATCTACCCGCACTGCTAATTGTCTTCCTTTTTGGTTTGCTGCTCGCAAACCCTCGCACAGTGGTGGATGCTTTACACGCTCGACGCTTTATTCCCGCGGGCCGTATCCGAATGGAAGTTCGCCTATTTGAAATCGTGACAGGGGAAATGACTTTTCTGGTACGCGCATTCTTCTTTTTTGCCTTCGGGTTTAGCATCAATCTGGATCGTTTGATGAATCTAAAGGTGATTCTAATCGCTTTTGGCATATACCTACTCATCCTAATCGTACGCCTGGCTTATTTGAGTCTGTTCGCGCGGCGCCATCTATTCCCAGAAGTCTTTGTGGCTCCACGCGGCCTCATTACCATTCTGCTTTTCTATAGCATCCCTACAACTATGCTCATCCCAGTCATTTCCCGTGACGTTCTTTTTAGCGTAGTTCTTCTTTCCAGCATCGCCATGGCGGTCGCGTTACGTGTGGAGCCCAAATCACAACCAGCCCCCTCGTTACCGCCAACCACCCCGTCGCCACCAAATGCGACGGAACCACCAACGGGCTAAGGATTCAGCTATCTTTTCATCATGGCGCTAAACTTCATCTGGATTGGTTTCTTTCTCATCGCCTTCCTGTCTGGCCTGTACCAATGGCTTATCGGGGGTGACGCCGGCGTATTCAACCGCATTGTGGAGGATGCGTTCTCCATGGCCAAGACAGGCTTCGAGGTCGCTTTGGGTTTGACAGGGGTACTCACCCTAATGCTAGGGATCATGAAAATCGGGGAACGGGCCGGGGCTGTGGCGATTCTCGCCAAACTCGTGGATCCACTTTTCCGACGTCTCTTTCCAGGGGTGCCCTCTGGTCATCCCGCTCAAGGCTCGATCCTGATGAATTTTGCAGCAAACATGCTTGGTCTGGACAACGCCGCCACCCCCATGGGCCTTAAAGCCATGAAGGAATTGCAGGAATTAAATCCAGACAAGGAAACCGCCTCTGACGCACAAATTCTTTTTCTCGTTCTGAATGCCTCTGGTTTGACCCTGATTCCCGTCTCTATCATTGCCTATCGAACCCAAATGGGGGCAGCGAATCCTACGGACATTTTTCTACCACTTTTGCTTTCCACATTTTTTTCCACCCTGGGCGGACTTTTTGTCACATCGCTGTTCCAGAATGTACAACTTCGCCATCCGGTTACAATCGCTTGGCTTATGGGGCTAACCGCGGCCGTTTTTGGAACCTTGTGGTATTTCGCGCACCTGACAGAAACGGAAATGGGACGCCTCAGTAGCCTCATTGCCGGTTTAGCTCTTTTCGGTCTGATCGTAGGTTTCCTCCTTTTAGCGATGATTCGTAAAATTCCAGCCTGGGATTCCTTTATCGAAGGCGCCAAAGAGGGCTTTCAGACTGCGGTAATGGTGATCCCCTATCTGGTAGGGATCTTGGTAGGAATTGCGGTATTCCGTTCTTCTGGGGCGATGGACTTGCTATTAGCCGGTGTTTCCGGTCTAGTGTCAGCTGTAGGATTACCCACAGACTTTGTGGGAGCCCTCCCAACTGCACTCATGAAACCCCTTTCCGGCAGCGGAGCGCGGGGAATGATGGTAGAAGCAATGAAAACCTATGGTCCCGATTCCTTTGTGGGCCGATTATCTTGCATTTTTCAGGGTGCCGCGGATACGACCTTCTACGTTATCGCGGTCTACTTCGGCTCAGTAGGCATTCGTAAAACCCGTCATGCCATCATTTGTGGCTTGGCCGCAGATTTGGTGGGCTTCATCGCCGCCATTTTGATCGCCTATTTATTTTTTGGGAAGGGCCTATAGAGCCTCTGCTTTTCGCCAGCCCTTTGCCACAGGCGCAAGGCTTTATTATATCTGGAATCCAGAGGTGTCACTGTGCATGACGTACTTGTGATTGGGGCTGGCATCGCCGGCCTAACTGCGGCACTCAAAGCCGCTGCTGATGGGGCTTCGGTCCTTGTTCTCTCCAAAGCCATTCGTTCTGGAATCGGATCCACCAATTTGGCACAAGGAGGCATTGCCACCGTTACCGAAGTGGATGATTCCTTCGACGCTCATATCGCCGATACGCTTGAAGCGGGCGCAGGCCTTTGCAAAAAAGACCGAGTTCGTATTCTTGCAGAATCTGGCCCAGCGACCATTCGACAATTAGTGGAATGGGGCGTTCGTTTTAGCCACGAAGCTGGAGAAGGCACCCCCTTCCGATTAGCGCTAGAAGGCGGACACAGTCATCGCCGCATTTTACATGCAGCAGACCTTACGGGGAAAGAAATTATGCGGGCTTTGCTGGCCAAGGTGGCCCAAACGCCCCACATTACCTTTCTGGAAGAACAGTTTGCCCTAGACTTGGCGGTTGTGGGCAAGGGAAAATCAGAGCGATGCATTGGAGCGTGGGTCGTCGACCGTCATAACGGGAAACTGACCTTTCTTCCATCTCACGCCACGATTCTGGCCACCGGAGGCTGCGGACGCTTATGGCTTCATTGCACCAACCCACCCCTATCCAGCGGTGACGGCATTGCCATGGCCTATCGGGCTGGGGCAGTACTCGAAGACCTGGAGTTCATGCAATTCCACCCCACATCGCTCTACCACCCTCAATCCGCACAAACATTTCTCATCTCCGAAGCGGTACGCGGTTATGGCGGCATTTTAAAAAACGACCTAGGGGAAGAAATTATGAATGGGGTGCATCCTTTGCGCTCCCTCGCACCACGAGACATCGTGGCCCGGGCGATTCATCGCGAGATGGCTCGTTCTGGAAAGCCCTGCGTATGGCTAGATGTCACTCACCGCGACAGCAAAGAAATTCCCTTACGTTTTCCCAATATCTACAAGCATTGCAAACAAATTGGTGTTGACATGACCAAAGACTGGATCCCAGTGGTACCGGCCGCGCATTACATGTGCGGAGGCGTGCGTGTGGATTCCTGGTCACGCACCAGTGTACCAGGTTTGTTCGCATGCGGAGAAGTGTCTGCTACAGGGGTCCATGGAGCCAATCGTCTCGCCTCCAATTCCCTGCTGGAAAGTGTGGTCTTTGCCTTGCGCGCCTGCGCCCAAATCCGCAAGGAAATTCCATCCAAACGCAAATCCGTAAAACCGACACGTCCCCCATTTTCGTCCATATCCCTACAGGGAGAAAAGGAATGGAATCGACGCAATCGTGAACTGCAACGTCTGATGTGGGACAAATGCGGCATTGTGCGCTCCCTGGCAGGACTCACACAAGGGCAAGATCAGGTCAACCAATGGCAAAAAGAATCCCTCGCCAAATTGCCCAAACGCGCGGTACCTCTAGCCATGTTAGAATACCTAAATCACCTCCAAAATGCGACCCTAATCCTCCAGGCGGCCTTGCACCGCAAGGAATCACGCGGCCTGCATTCTCTGGTGGATTACCCGGAAAAGCGAGAAAGTCAACGCAAACACTATTCGATCAAACGGGAAGCCCCTCCGATCAACCGCGAAATTTAGGCCATTCGGAATTTATTTGCTATTTCTCCGTCCAACCCTCTGGGACGAGAAGTTTCCAAACAGCAGCCCCCCAAGTTGGCTTGAGCTTTCTTTCCTTGATTCGCAAGGTCATCAGCCAGCGGCCGTTTTCAAAAATACGCACGGAGTCACCAGAATCTTCCATACGCAACTGAGACTGGTTCGCAGAAAAAATGGGACGCTGCCCCCACGCTGGAGAAAGGATCTGATGAATGGAAAGAGGGGGCATCACAATACCTGGAATACGCACCGTATCCCCAGTACCCCGAAAAGCCTCGTCTCGTGGATAAGCTAAAGCAAGCCAGCCATCAGGCTTCCAGAGCAATGATGCCAATTGCATCCCTAAAGGCCCAGACACTTCCAAACGATAGCGCTCTCCAGGGACAGCGAAAAGCACCGCAGAAAGGGACTCTTCGTCATCGCCCTTGGGAAACGTAAAAACAAGTTTCGTCCGGACAGAATCAGGAGCCGAAGCACAGCAAACCGAAATTGAAGATTGCGGGTGTGGAGAGCAAGAAAAAAGCCCCAGCACCAGGCACCCCAAAAATAATGCACTGAGCTTATTTGCGCAGGGCCCGCTCACGTTCTAACGCCTTGGCATGATGAGGATTAATCGCAAGAACCTTACGCCAAGCGGCGAGCGCCGCAGCCTTATCCTGCAAGTGATCGGAAACCTCAGCCAAATGTTCCCAAATAATGGGATCATCAACCTTCTCTTCCTTCACGAGGTATTCCAAAACCTCTCTTGCCTCGGACCAGCGGTCTTTTCGCGCCAAATACCAGGCTTTGGAATCCAAATAAGCATCATTGCCGGGATCCAAAATCAAAGCAGAGTCAATAAGAGCCCCTCCCCGATC
>DATIQS010000102.1:0-3126 GCA_035470605.1 Fibrobacteraceae bacterium | reverse complement strand
AGCCTTGGCGTCCTCCTCTACCGTGCTTTCCGCAGATGCGCCATTTTCCAGTAGTATTCAGGCATCTTCTTCTGGAACCGAAACGATTTCCTCATCTGCCGTTGCCCTACCTATGCAAGTGACGGTATCTTCCGCGGTAGAACCGTCATCCAGCATAGAGGTTTCTTCCTCCTCCAGCGTATTATCCTCCTCCTCCAGATCGCGACGTGATCTATTGGGCCCAGTCAAGGTTTCCCGAGTCCGAGCCATTGATGAAATGAAGGGCAAATACAAATCACCGAAAAAGGCTCTCTTTTATTCGCTACTGGTTCCCGGGACAGGCCAAATTTATGTGGGCGGCGGTACGGGCAATTACATGCGTGGCGCGGTCTATCTCGCAACCGAGGCGGTACTGGGCGGGCTCTGGTACCATTACTGTGTGACTCTGTACAACCGTCAGGTCAAGCGTTATAAGGCTTTTGCCAATGAGCATTTCTCCTTGGGTAAATACGAACAAGAGATGTATTCCCTTTACATCAGCCTCGCGGACAATACCAAAGAAGGAAATTTTTCGACGCTTTATCTATCCGATCGTTCTAAATATTGTGAATCCATCTATGGGGATGCTGACAAATATGATTGTTCCGATTCCACCCTATCTTCCACCAACCATCGGAATTACGTAGGCTCAGCCACCGAGACCCTAGGAGATTTCATCGATAGTACCGGAGGGCTCTGGGATGCCTCTACACTCTATTTACTGATTGCGGATGAAAATTACGTCCTCGGCTGGGACGATGTGACCGATCAAACTGCAGCGGAAGACCTAATCCTATCAACGACAGACAGTTCCACCTGGGTTGCTTTGGGGACTTCCGACAATCAAGATATTTATCAGTCCATGCGTGATCGGGCCAACCGTTTAGCAGGTTATCAGGTGTATTTTCTGGGTGGAATCCTGCTGAACCATCTGGTTTCTGCCATTGATGCGACTTTAGCGGCCCGGGCCCATAACAAAGCCCTTTATGAAGAACGTTTGACTTGGGCGGATCGGTTGCACTTCAATAGCCAGCTCTATTGGACAGGAGATTGGACAACTCGACTTCTAGCATACGTGGAATTCTGATGTTACGACACCTTGCCCTGCCCTTTCTGGTTTTGGCTGTGACTGTGCAGGCCGAGTGGGTTGTTTCTGTAGACACAAGTATTTCCCGCAATCACGGGAAAAGTTTAGCCGCAGGTTTGGCCTTATCGGCACTTGTGCCTGGAACAGGGCAGGCTTACCTAGGCGAAAGGGACCGTTTAAAAAATTATGTGTGGGCCGATGTTGCGGGCTGGTCCACCGTGGTGATTTCCTATCTGGTTGGACAATCTTATCTAGCAAGCGCCCAATCTTATGCCAGTCAATATGCGGGCGTGGTAAATCCTCCCCGTAATCCCACATTTCTGGATGTGATGTCACGTTACCGTTCCCGTAGCGGTTGCGATGGACAGAATTCCAATCCGGATTCCGATGAAAGTTATGATATGGCCATGATTCGCGCTGGATATGAGGTAGATGCCGTTTATCCCAGCGACGCTTCGCATACATGGGACTGGGGTTCCAGCGATAACCCCGAAAGCACCCAACACATGGATCACTACGGGGACATTTTACAGCGCTATCGCTTTTCCAAAGTGGCCTTCCAGGTAGCTCTTGGAGTCGTGGTTTTGAACCGACTGGTCTCCGTTTTTGATGTACTTCGCATTTATCGCGCCACGGCCTCCGCTCCTCTCACCCTAAATGTGGTCCCCCTCTGGAGTCCCTGGTCCGCAGGGGCTTCACTGCAAATCGGATTCTGATGAAGGATCTCTATCTCAAGTTGAGTAAACTGCAGGGCAAAACCTATGGTGCCTACCACGACCTGCATACTCGCGTCTGGGATGTAGGCGACTTCCGTTGGGAATGGGTCCATATTCAGGGTGATCCCTATGCTCCGCCTTCGCGATTGCGGGTGTCCGTACCCTTAGAGACCCTAGGTGTCCCCTTGAAGGACATGTCCGAACTCCGTCGTTTAGCGATGGCGGATTTTTTCCTGCGGCGATTAGCCTTCCATTGTCCGGCGTATTCTATGGAGACGACGGGAAAGAAAGGCGGCCTCCTAGCGGTAGTGGAACCTGGTCCAGAAATTCTAGCAAGAAACAGTTGCCGCATTGAATCCGAGAGACTCGTTGCTTTGTTGCAGGTCGGCCTGCCTGCGGATGGTCGCCGCATTGAGTCCGAATGGGTTACGGAATTGCTTTGCCAACGATTGCCCGCAGCACTTACAGAAGCGCTGTACGCGCATAATTTCCCCTTAGTAGAGCTGGAAAAATTTGTACGCAACTTGGCAATACAGCACGCCTTACGCGACGCCCTACCCGAACACGGGCTCGTCGCTTTCGTGGGTAACGGTTCTATCTTGCCACGCGCGGGAGGGAATTCCTCTCTTCCTTTGCAAAAAGCCCGTCCATTTATCTCTCCATCAGAACTACGCGTCGAGTTGGAGGTACTAGGCGAGCGCGTTGCTGGCCTGGGGATTCCAACCGGCATCACCGTCATCGCCGGAGGAGGCTTTCACGGCAAATCCACGCTCCTGTCGGCCCTTGAGTCTGGGGTCTATGACCATGTCCCTGGTGATGGCCGCGAACGGGTGGTTTGTGAAACGTCCGCCACGAAAATTCGAGTCGAAGAAGGACGCCGGGTCGCGGGTTCCTGCATTGAGCCTCTAGTCCGGCGTTTGCCAGGGGGAAAGGATACCCGAAAATTCAGCACGCCGTTGGCATCCGGTTCCACCAGTCAAGCGGCCAATCTGATGGAGGCCATTGGTTTAGGAGCCAAAACCCTTTTAATCGATGAGGATGCTTCTGCGGTGAATTTCCTGATCCGAGACGTCCGAATGCGACAGTTGGTTCATCAGGAAAACGAGCCACTGATTCCCCTAGTGGACCGAATTCGCGAGCTCCAGGCCCAAGGGCGAAATTTCGTGCTCGTGATTGGGGCTTGCGGGGATTACCTACAAGTTGCCGATACGGTGCTGGTGATGGAAAACTGGCAAGCCCGAGTGGCCACCCATGAGCTTCCCGACATCCAAATGAACGGGACCTCGCAGGAGAAAGAATCCTATC
>DATIQS010000101.1:0-1996 GCA_035470605.1 Fibrobacteraceae bacterium | reverse complement strand
ATTTCATTGGAACGGAATCTTGTTTTTGTCCATGCAGGGAAAGGAGGCAAGGACAGATCTTTAGCTTTTCCCGAATCGCTCCGGGACTTATTCATACAAGTTCTTTTTCGGCGTAAGGAGATTTATGAAATCGATTTAGCCAATCATCGAGCTCGGGTGGATTTACCTTTTGCTTTGGAAAGGAAATCTCCGGCATTGGCTGAGTCCTGGGATTGGCAGTATTTTTTCGCATCCACCAATTTATTGCGGCATCCGATTTCTGGAAAATTTGTTCGCTGGCATTTTTTGGAGTCCACAGTACAAAAACGATTTAAATCTCTTTGTCGAGAATGCGGTTTACCTGAGGAGGCCCATTTTCATACGCTAAGACACTCTTTTGCGACTCATCTATTGGAGGCGGGCGCATCTATTCGTGAGGTACAAGAGCGTCTTGGACATGCGCACTTAGAAACGACGATGATTTATACCCATGTCCGTAAACCCGGACCATTGACGCCGAAAAGTCCGTTAGATATTCTTCCTTCCTGAGGTCTATTTTCTATTGCCGGTATAAAGGTGGTGGGTACTCCCCTGGCAATCCGTCCCTATCACAGACGATTTACACAGCCTCTTGCTCTCTAAAATCATGGGCCTTAGGGATAATGAAAGGGTAAAGCCCAGCGCATAGGCCCACCGGTCCAAGACGCTCCGCCTCATGAATTGGTTATTGGCTCGGGTTGGCTTGGCTCCGTAAAGGCCATTCGGAATGGTAATTCTCTCCTGACTGCAGTCAGGGGGCCTTGTACGTATCCGTCCGACGAAGACATGTGCTTTTTCCGTCATAGCACCTCAGCGAGGTTAGCCGGTTCAATCTGGGAGTTTTATCCAGATCGTCGAGGAGGGATTTCAGAGCATCAGGCAACAATGTAGCGTAGTCAGCGCCCGCTTCCACATTGGGAAGCAATCGCAGCAGCTTGCGCAGATCAAAGCCCAATTCCCAGGCCTGACGAACTGTTTCACTTAGCTTTCACGATTGACCCGATGCGCCTATGCGCTGGACAGGAATCAACCCGAAATTCCATCTTTGGAGGGAAAAAATCACCAGATTCCGCACGGGATACCAAATTTGGGGCCTCTCTAAAAAAGGGTCTTCCGACTATCGAGTGGGTAAAGTGGGATAGAGGTCGAGTCCACCGAAATGAAACATTATCGCGTTGCGGAATCGTTCGGTGTTTCGAAATCCACAGGCCATCTTCTTCACTTTCTGAATTTTTGAGTTTATGCTTTCAGCCTTTCCATTGTCCACGCCCAGCATGATCGCATTCAATATGCCATAGAAGTGTTTTTTAGTGACCTTGCAAGATCAACCATTGGAGCAAGCCTACTTCGCCACATCCATCCAATAAGCCGGTGCCATACCTTTTTCGCCCATATCTTTGACGTGTAGTCCCAAAGTCTTGACGCTGTTTCCTTGATCGCCCAAGCCCGTGCTGTTTTTAAGTTCTCCCGGGTGAGTTTTGTGAACCAGCGGCGTGAACGGCCATCAAGGTTATTTCCATTCCTGAGCCAATCATATTTTGTCCCTTTCAGCGATTCATTGCCCTCCGCTTTCAGTTCTCGATTCTCTCGTTTGCGTATCTGATCAACTGCCTTGCCAAAGAGGCCTGCTACATGAAACCGGTCAAAGCATATCTTGGAATCAGCATCTTCCAGCCACTTCCTTGCACTGCCAATAAATGCAGGCCAAAGATCCATACTCACGGAACGCACAGACCACAAATGGTCTTGCACTGCCTTCATCTTCCTTCGTGACAAGCCTCGAGCTACTGCCCTTGACTGTATGCCATCAACTTGGCTCCATGAGAGCCCAGTCCATTCTGCAACAACACTGGTTGGTGCGTCATGCAACAGGTCGATGACTAGCCGTTCAAAGAGAATGGTGAAACGGGATTTTCTCTCAGCCCATGGAACACCTACTGAATGGATGCCATGCTCCTTGCATTCAACACGAGGCACT
>DATIQS010000100.1:0-2099 GCA_035470605.1 Fibrobacteraceae bacterium | reverse complement strand
CCCCCCCCCCCGCGTCAAAACGTCCTCAATCAACTCCAAGTGGGCCTTCCTCATAGAGACAGCGCCCCACTAAGTGATTGCTCAGCCGGTCGTTTTGCCTATTTTTCCTTGGATTGCATCAATCTCGCTCGAAGTCGACCCGGTCAACTGAGCTAGGTCGAGCAGCCATCGGAATAGCGTCCCGTGTTTTCCATGCAGTACAAGACCGTTTCTCCGGTTTGGGAGCGCTTTTGAACCTGTTTCACCATCAGTGTCCAGCCCTTTCGGTGTTGGGAAATTCTTTCTCGACAAGAATGCCGCAGCTTCGCAGGAAATCGCTAGGTTGAAATTTTTTTTGCTGATGTCGATACCTGCGAACAGGTATGCGTTGCCGTTCTCCTCAGGGTAAATTTACAAATGGCCGGGTGTTCCGTTCTCTATTAGGCGGTCACGATTATCAGGCTTCGAAGCCTAGAATACCATAATGCCCTGCAAAGTAAGGAACCGAGTCCATTTCAGTTGCTGGGATTCTCTCCTGGAGGATCTATGGACTTAACCGATTCCTGGAACACCTTGGCCACCTTTTTGCCCATGCACAAAACGAATAGCGGGATCTAGGGTAAACCCCTACGGCTTCAGTCGGTTCGGCAAACGAGGGAACGGCACGGTTTCGCGCACATGGGGCAACTTGCAGAGCCAGGCCACCGTGCGTTCCACACCCAGCCCAAACCCCGAATGGGGCACCGAGCCATAGCGACGCAAATCCAAATACCATTGGTAATCCGCTGGATTGAGCTTGGCCTCGGCCATAGCAGCAAGCATCACATCCAAATTCTCCTCGCGCTGGCTACCCCCGATGATTTCCCCATAGCCTTCCGGGGCCAGGATATCCATGTTCTCCACGGTGCGTGGATCCGGGCTGCGCTTCATATAGAAAGGCTTGATCGCGGTGGGGTAATTGTGCACGATCACCGGCCGCGCGAACTTCTCTGAAATAATGGTCTCGTCAGCACCGCCGAAGTCGTCGCCCCACTGAAAATCCACCCCGGCTCCCTGCAAAATTCGCACCGCCTCGTCATAGCTCAGGCGAGGAAAGGGCCCGGCAACCACCTCTTCCAAAAACTTCACGTCGCGCTCCAGCAACGCCAGCTCCTGGCGACAATGCGAAAGCACACGGTTGACAATCGCCTGCACCAGCCCCTGCGCCAAGTTCATGTCCCCATCCAGGTCCATGTAGGCCACCTCGGGCTCTACCATCCAGAACTCGGTGAGATGTCGCCGCGTATTCGAATTCTCGGCGCGGAAGGTGGGGCCAAAGCAGTAGGCGCGCCCCACCGCCATGCAGGAAGCCTCGGCATACAACTGGCCGCTCTGGGAAAGGAACGCCTTGTGCTCGAAGTAATCTGTGGCAAACAAAGTGCTGGAGCCTTCGCACTCGTTGGGTGTGAAAATCGGAGAATCCACCAGGGTGAAGCCGCCGTCATCGAAATAGTCGCGGATGGCCCGGATGATGTGATGACGAATCCGCAGGATCGCCTGCTGGCGCGGACTGCGGAGCCACAAATGCCGCTGGTCCATCAAAAAATCCACCCCGTGCTCCTTGGGGCCAATAGGATAATCGTGGGTTGCGGAAACCAATTGCACCCGGGACGCCAGCAATTCCAGGCCTCCCGGCGCTTTGTCGTTCTTCACCACCTTTCCAATCACACGGACCGAACTCTCCTGGCCCATGTGACGCAAAGTCTCAAAGTCCTCCGCAGGCACATCCAACGCCCCGGCGACCACCTGGATAAAACCAGAACCATCGCGGAAACGCAGAAACTGCACCTTACCCGAGCCCCGCACATTCCAGGCCCAGCCAGCCAGAGACACAGATTCATCGATATGGAAAAAAAGATCGCGGATCAAAATTTCTTGGTACATGCCGCAATGATAGGAACGTCTAATACCAATGAGGGACCTTCCCTTGACAATACAAATTATAATTGGTAATTTAAGGAGACAGCAAAATGCCATGCAGCGGAAAGGAACTGGAAAAGGAGTTTCGCCAACAAGGATGGGTTTTCATCCGACAACGGGGCAGCCACGTGACCCTGCATAAAAACGGGGACGCCGTGGTG
>DATIQS010000099.1:0-16179 GCA_035470605.1 Fibrobacteraceae bacterium | reverse complement strand
ATCGCGAATGCCTTTGACAAAACGACGGTCGTCTTCTCCACTGTCACCGTAAAGGTATCGGCAACCGAGGCGCCATCATCATCCGTCGCGGTGACGATCACGCTTGTAGAACCCGAAGCCAAGAAGGATAGGATCGGAGTAGACGTCGTATCATTGGTTATAGAAACGACAGAGGCATCCACAGAGATCGTCGTATAGGCGAGAGAATCGTCTTCTGCGTCTTTAAAATAATCCGTCAGGTCTATCGCCAGCTGTCCCCCCACCAGGCCAGACACATCGGCGATCTGAGAGATTCGAGTTGGCGCTGTATTTTCATATTCCACAGAGACCTGAAAGGTATCCAGAACAAAAGCGCCCTCTGAGTCCTCAGCCTTCACGATAATGTTCACAGTTCCACCCTCCAATAGATTCAGAACTGGCGTGGAGCTGGTTGGATCGTCAATGGAGACCTTGTCTTCATCGCTCGATGTCGTGGTGAAAGACAAATCAACGCCATCCTCCACGTCGGAAAAATATGCCGTCAAAGCGCTCATGGAAATTGTATCCCCCTCTACGCCATTGGTATCTGGAATGGTTTTGCTTCGAGTGGGAAGATCGTTGACCGCCACCACAACCACAGCAAAGGTATCCGCGATATCCGTCGTCCCGTCTGAGGCAGAGACGATCACGGAATCATCAGAACCAGAGCTATTGCTAATGGGTGTAATTACCAGTTTCGAGGTTCCAGAAATCAGCGTAGCGGATTTGAGATACCCCCACTGATCCGAACCATCGACAACATTATAGGTCAACGTTTCTCCATCGACCTCAGAAAAATAATCCGCGAGATCAATGGTATCCTTAGTATCTTCTTGAATCGAATCCGTGGGGATGGCCACCAATACCGGAGCATCATCCGCTGCCGTCACTGTGATCACAAATTTCTGTGCAACCATCGCAGAGCTGTCATCCGCCGCCGTCACCGTTACCGTATCCGTCCCATTTGCGTTGGACTGGGTACTCAAAGTCAGGTTGGAACCATTGATCACCGCAGAGATTAACGAAGAATCAGAAGTTACTGCGGTATAGGTGAGAGAGGCGCTCTCCACATCCGTGAAATGAAGAGACAGGTCAATGACGGTATCCCCATAATCCTCCACGATAGTGACTGCGCCAATTGAATCAGCGATGGTGGGAACATCATTCACCGACTGAATGGTCACAGCAAAGGTATCCGCCGCCCACTTGTAACCATCGGACGCCGTGACCACGATCGTATCGTTTCCGTAGAGATTGGCGCCCAACTCCAACGTCAGAAGGGTATCATCAGCCGTCGTATCATCAGCCGCCGCGGAGATGGTCGGTGTCACAAGCCCCTGAAGAGATTGGACCGTGTAGGTCAGAGGATTGAGGAGGGTATCCTTATCCGAAAAATTGTCGTTGAGATTCATGACAATGTTCGCGGCATCCTCTTGGACTGTCGTATCTCTGATCGTGGCATCCCTTACAGGAGCATTATCCATAGGAATGAGCCACAATGAATAGGAGGCCGACACATTTAGTTTTCCATCACTCACCGTTACCGTTACCGTCCCCTTCACCATACTGGAGCTCTCAGGGACAGTCAAAGAAAAACCGTTGCCCACGGACGTTGCCGTTCCCAAGGCAGAAGAACTCAAGGAAACCGAATAGGTCAGCGCATCACCGTCGATATCCGTGAAATAGGAGGACAAATCAAAAGTCGTGTCTTTTTCGGTGATTAAGGTGTCCTCCGCAAGCAGCACAGAGGGTTGGTCATTACGCGCAGCGAGTGTAAAGGCCATTGTCGCCGAAGCCGTATCCCCGTCAATATCCGCGACCGTGATCACGATGCTGTCTGTCCCATTGCTATCCGCGACAGGGGTAACCGTCATCGAAGAGGAACTCGTATCCCACTCCACATTGAATTTGTTGGAAGAGGTGGAGACCTCGATTACTTTAAGGCTATCGTGATCCGCAGAGACTTCAGCATCGGTAAAATGGTTGATAAGTAAAGTATCACCACTTTGGTTGCCCAGCGTCACTGTATAGGAAGAGGAATCCTCCGCCCAAGAGACTGTGGTAAAAATAGCGGTTTTGCTGGGTGCTGTATTGACGTATTCATAAGCGCCAAGATCAACGTTCCCTATAGAGACACGAGCGTTCCCGGCGAGGTCCAAGGAATCCAAGGTGAGACCACTGGAAAGGCCCGCGTTTATCGCGGGAGAGGACACCAGCAGGGAAAAATCGCCGGCGGCGGAATCCGCAAAAGCGACATCATCATCCATATAAACCTTGGCCGAATCTGCAACAGAGTTTAAGCTCCCACTTCCCCGGATAATGCAATTGACAACGGAGTCCGCATTCACGGCAGGATCCCCTTTCTCGGCGGAAGCCGTATAGGAACTATCCATATTATTTACAAAGGTCGAATTAAAAATTTTGGTGACCGTCGCATTCTCATCCTCATTCTCAGCAACAGCGATCCACCAAGAGCCCTGGTTATTGGCGAATAAACTTGAAGAAATCCGTGCAGTTCCCCCGTTGTTGTATACCGCTGGAGCGCCTCCCGCAGACTTATTGTACAAGAATTGACTCCGAGAAATCGTACTTGTTCCCGACACCCACACATTGCCGCTCCAGTAGGTAGAATCCCTCAGGAACATGGATTCTGCAATGGTGATATCCGAGGTGCTGAAGATTGCTCCACCATTGGTCGCCCGGCAGCGATAAAAGAGGGAATTAGAAACGGTAACGGTGGAATCTCCAGTAGCGTAGAAACACCCTCCGTTATCGTTTTCTCCATAGCTTAGATGAGCATAGGCCAACGAAACAGAACCTGAAGCGCGGATTCCTTCCCATGGATAAGAGGTATCTGCTGGAATAAAATAGATGGAATCATCAGCCGTGCCCAAAGCCTCCAATGAACCCTCAACAGTCAGAGAATAGGAGGAATCAAAAAGGACCACCGTCCCAGGCTTCACGGTTAATGTTGCACTTGAGGATACCGTCACATCGCCGATCACAACAACCGTATCGGACCAGGTCATATTAGAGTCGATGGTTCCGTTTACCAGTGTAGGAATCACTCCGATATCTTGGGACAAGGCGCTCATACCATAAAAAGTCAACAAGTCCATGGTTAATTGCGCATCCCTTTCATCATCGGAAGGATCCTCTGGTTCAGCAACCGAACCCGAGAATTCTATTCCTGTTACATATTTCAGGGCCCATTTTTTGGGAATCACAGCAGATGAGGTCCAACTCGGTGTTAGGCTATCCACAGGGATAGAAATTTTCGTCCACGTACTGGTAGAAAGGTTACTGTCAGGGATGCTGTATCCATACCAATCCCAATAGACACTGCTTGTACCATAATACGTCCTGGAAAAGAGTGGGGACTTCAACTGGACACGCCAGCTCCGCTGGGGATTTATTCCTTTGGCCCAAAAGGTAATACTATCCAAATTACTGAGATCGTAAACAGCCTTGTATTGATACTGATCAATGTCATCCGAGTCACTATACGTTCGAGAAGAATCCGACCCAAAAGAGACACCGAAACCACCGCTGGGATATTCAGTAGGGTCCTCATCTTCAAGATACACTTCAATATTAGCGTAACCAGTACCATGTTTGGCCCCATCTGTATCCGTGACCAACAGCCCAACAGGAATCCCACTTGAATCCGTAACATTGGTCATCTCGGAGGCACTGCCCGATGCCCATGCATATAAGCCTCCTGAACTCGTTGCTGCGCATTTATAATGCTCCGATGTGTCAAAATCAGCAATGAGTATCGAGCTCACGCTGGAAGAGCCAACCGTTGTCGCTCCAGCGACCGTAACCATTAGCCCCCCCACAAAGAAAAGGAGCTGAGGGATCTTGAATTTTGTACGCATTGAGATCTCCAATGAATAAATGAAAGAAAATTCAATTTTGCATATATAGGATTCTCGATTCACATTTTGCGGATCGTTATTTTGTGTGTGTGATACTCTTCACATTTAGGGCCCCTCTAAAAATTCCCGTTTGGCTCATTCCGGCTACGATTGCGCTCTCCTGAGGAAGGCTCTGCCTGAATTCCACAAAGTGGACAGTCCCCGGCTAACAGGTATAGCCTGAAGCCGTTGAGCGTTGCATAGCATTCCGTAAGTCTCTTTTGCCCTTTTGGTTTTTAAAGGAGCCCTATTATATTTGCAACATGAAAATAGCACAACTTACCACATCCTTGGTCGTCTGCTTGCTTACAATGGCTTGCTCCGTTCCCCAACGCTGGATCGACGAATCCATTTCTGACCCTTTGCCAGCCGGCGCAAAAATCGCTTCGGCGGGCGTAGTGCGAGCAAAAATGACGGATTCCATCTTTGATCAGGATGAAAAATCCAAAGAGCTTAAAGTGGATTACGACCTGCGGAACATTAACCAATCCCTGCTGGATGAAGTTAACGCCAGTCTAACAGGGAATTCATTCCGCAATGCGCAATTAATCGATAGCGTGCCCAAGGATTGTTTTGACTATCAAAATTTATACGAAACACCAAAAGACAATAAAGGTCAGGAACTTCCCAAGGTTCCCAGTTTGAAGGAAAATTGCCGCCAGAGTCTCTCCGAAAAAGGGGTCCAGTACGTGCTGGCCGCGCCGATGTTCTTCGGCCACAACCAGATCATCAGCGTACTCACCTGCACCCAATATGGATGCTGGGATTCCGGCGCCCGCATCCTGGGGCCAGAATTTTCCACCCAAATCAACCTATACGAACTGCAAAAAGGCGAGCCCATTATGAACGCGGTGTTGACCCGTTACATCAGCCCCAAAGATTCCTTGGATACGCAAACCTCCATATACGCGAGAGACCTTCTGGGTCTATTGCCCCTGAAAAGCGGCAAAAGCAAAGAAGCGCGCAAAAAAATAATGTCCCAATACCAGGGACTGGAACTCCGGGCGGGCGTCTCCGTCAATCCCGTCACCAACGGAGAATTTATGGACATCTGGTCAGAAACGGCCAAACGCAACTTTATCACCATTGAGGGACAGGGTAGCCTGCGCTACATGTCCCCCAGCTTCTGGGGCCTGGAATACGGGTATGGCTATGGAGTCACCTCCTATTCCAAAGGCGATGGCATCGATTATCTGGTCCAGAAAAACCATCGTCTGGTCGCTTATGCATTTCCCGCTTACCAGAGAGGCATCCGCGCCGGTTTTGGCCTGGGTCTGAATTACACCAACATAAAATTCGCCACGGATTTCATCGACCTGGTGGATGAGGGCTACGATTCTGGAAACCCGGAATACGACTGGTCGGATGGCTCGGGTTTAGGATTTCTCGCCAAGACCCAGCTGGATTTCATGCTCGGCTATTACCGCATGAGCATGGCCCTAGGCTATGATTACCGGACGGCCAAGGTCATGGGCTGGGACGGCTCCATCGGAACCGTAATCCTGGAATTTCAAGTCCTCGGCTTATTCATCCCGTTATCCTGAGCCCTTTCACTGTTCCATCATCGCCAAATAGTTTTCGATTTCATTCTGGAGACCGGGGTCCCCTGGTGCAAAGCGCTGGGCCTCGCGCAGGTAGGCGACCGTACGATCGAGCATCTTTTTCTGTTCGAACTCATAGGCGAGATTGCGCAGCCCCTGCACGGCTTCGGGATTCCCCTGTTCCCCCGCTTGAATGTAGGCGTTTTCCGCACGATCCCACCACTTGGATTCATAAGCAAGATTTCCCAAAAAAATGGCCGCATCCGAAAATTTCGGATTGACCAGAAGCGCCTTGGTGAGACAATCCATCGCCAAAAACGCATTCCCGTTCTCCGCCAAAGCATCCGCCAGCTTATAAAGAATCTCCGTGTTCTCTGGTTGCAAGGCCAAAGCCTCGCGCCACGCTCCTGCCGCGTCCTCCAGGCGATTCGCCGCCCTATAAATATCGCCAAGATAGACCAAAAAATCCGTCTCTTGAGGATTGCGCGCATACCCCTCGCGCACCAAAGCGGCAGCCCGATCCACCTCCCCCATGGAAACCAAAACCTCCGACAACTGATACACCAAACTAGGATCGTCCGGTTCCAGACGACGAGCGTGCTCCAAAGCTCGCTGAGCCCCGACCAAGTCTCCCGTGCGGGTATAAGCCTCCGACAGGTAAATCCAAGCGGAAGCATTATCCCCATCCTGACGTAAGGCTCGATGGTAAGCGGCGATGCATTCCGCGTAGGCTCCCACACGATACAAGACCGCTGCCAGGTTAAATAGAGCGGGGACGAATTCACCGTTTGACCACGAAACAGCCTTACGATACACCGCAGCGGCCTCCGCAAACCGCTCCATCTGAAAAAGACTGTTCGCCGTATTAAAAGCACAGGCCACAGGATCAGCTCCTCGGTCCTCCGCCTTGCGGTACAGGATCACCGCCTGCGCGTAGCGTCCTTTTGCATATAAGTTATTTGCTTGATCCAGAATCACCTGGCCAGACTGCGTGGAGTGGTTGACAAAGACTGTTGCTGGTGGCTCCTGAGACGAAATTGCGGCACAAAGCCATGAGGGAAGAGAAGCCAGTAACAAAATCAAGATTCGGTGATGCATATGATTCACTCCCGGAACCTCACTTCAAAGGGCTGTTCTAGTCCGCAGAAGGCTACTGGATGCCCATCCTTCTGTGCAGGGGTAAAAGAAGCCCTCGACAAAGCGTCTCGCCCCGCCTCCGCGAGTCCCATTCCTGCAGGGGTTTCCTCCGCAACCCGGATATCGTAGGGGCGGCCATTAACATCCACACAAAATTCTAGACGCAATAAGGCATCGCGCTCCGCCTGCCGAATCGCAGGTGGTGGCTGAAAGGAGGAACTGCCTCGCAAAGTCGGTTTTTCATCCACATCTCCAGAAATAGCACCCTCACTTTGCGTTCCGCCTGCCTTGAGAATATCGGTGGATACAGCCGCACCGCCCGATCCACCGATAGCACCGAGATCCATCGCAAAACGCGGTCCAGATTTCAAGGAACGTTGTGTGGGGGCCTGACGCTTGACCTGGCGAGTTTTCTTCGGCTCCGCTTGTTTCTGGGGGGGGAGCTGTCGCAACACCCCCACCTCAGTTTTGGTGTATTTCTTTTCCAGGCCCTCTCCTTTGATCCATAGATTAACCAAGGGGATAGACACCAGCAGTAAGAAACTACAGGTCAAGGCCGAAACCACCACCAGAATTTTGCGTAAAGGTCTCAGCATAGGATGCTCACTGCGCCAACGCGGCGATGGAAACCTTCTTGACCCCGGATAGGTTGCAGGCATCAATGACCTGGACCAAAGCCCCTGTCTGGGAGCTCCGGTCCGCAATAATCACCGCTTCGCGATCTGGATTGCGTTGTACAATCTGACCGAGGACGTCCTTCAGGCCCGCTATGTCCACCTGGCGTTCATTGACATGAATGGTCCCCTCTCGCGTAATGGCGATGAGGATATTTTCCTTTTCCAACGTCGAGGCGGATTGCGCCTGCGGTTTAGTGACTTCCACACCGGTCTCTCGCGTGAATGTGCTAGTCACCACAAAAAAGATGAGAAGAATAAACACCATATCCAGAAGAGGAGCGATGTCAATATCCACCTTGCGGCGTTTCATTCCAGAAAGTCCAAATTCATCCATGATCCACCTCCTCGCGAGCATAGGCCCAATTCAAGGTGATCGCCATTCCCAATTCCATTTGTTTGCGAATCCAATTCCCACGTTCTTCCGCACGTCGCAGTAATAAAAGCATGGGAAAAGCAATTAGCAAGCCAGACTGGGTGGTAATCAAAGCCTCAGAGATGCCATCAGCCAAAAGTACTGGGTTAGAATTGCCAAAATGTTGGATCACGTCGAACGTGGAGACCATACCCGTGACAGTCCCCAACAATCCAAGTAGTGGAGCCGTCGCAGCCATAACAGTAGCTAGGTGCATTCCCCGATCCAATTCGAGCAATTTGGCTCCCATACGTTCCTGCATAGTAACATGCAAACGGTGGGCGCTCCAGTCTGGGTGTTCCATAGCGCGTAACAACTGGTGAGAAACCAAGCCCTTATTCTTATGGAGAAAGGCGCGAACGGCCCCGATATCGTCCGTATGCAGCAGTTCTCCATAGCGATGAATCACACCCTGCAAATCCCGGCGCAGGAAATCGCGACCCAAACGATCGATCGCGCTAAACACCAGATAAAAGCCCCAGGCCCCGACCAAAAAAATCGGAAACATGACCGGACCACCAGACTTCACGAGATAATAGATGGTATCGAAAATTTTAGAGGTATCCATCATATCCCACCCCTATTTCCGATCCGCCTCGGGCCAAAGACGATTTAACAGAGACATGGCCTGGATGCCCAAATTGCTGAGAATGACATCTAAACGCTCTGTCAACCACCCATGCAACAACAGCACAGGAATCGCGATAGCCAGCCCGGTCTCGGTGGTAATCAACGCCTCGGCGATTCCACCAGCCAAGACCTTGGCGTCATTGGTTCCCACATCGGTGATCACCTTAAAAAGCGAGATCATCCCCGTCACTGTGCCCAGAAGCCCCAACAAAGGCGCGGAGGATCCAAGAGCTCCCACCAAACCCATACGGCGTTCCAAAAGAGGTTGCTCGCGTAACATCACCTCGCGCAAAGCCTTTTCCGCCGCAGAGCGGGAGCCCGTGCGAACATTGGCAATGATGGCGGCCAATGTGTTTCCAAGGCTCGTCTTTTGTGCCTGTGCCAAAGCGAGCGCTTCCTCAAAACGCATATGTTCCACATGATCATTAAAAGTTTTCAAAAATCTCCGAGAGATGCGCCCACGACGCACAAAAGTCAACCAGCGCTCCAAAGAAAGCAGCAACGCAAAAATCGCCACAAGGGCCAACGGATACATTACTGGACCGCCCGAGCGGAAAAACTCCTTCGCTCGCTGTTTCCAATTACGTTCCTGGCTTTTGCGGGTCGTACTCTGTACGCTTTTATTCTGCAAAACATCCACCGGAAGCCAGAGAGACGCCTCGCCTTTATGCGCCTGCTGAAGAGCCATACGCACAGCATCACCGAAGGACTGACTCAGATCGACCCGCCACTCAAAGACACGCCCTTGCAAAGCCCCTGTACGCTGTAGCGCTTGCACGGCATCCCCCTCCCGAGCCATTTCTGCAAGGAAAACAGTCCCCGTCCGCAGACGATAAACAGGGACATCGGGCCGGTCCCCTAACTGGCTATTACGGGAAATAAATTCTTGATCCAGGGTCAAGGCGTAGCGGGCACGCAACGCATCAAAGACATCATCCACGGCCTTGCTGATTTGCGGAGAGGCCGCAGAGACCGCCTCTTTGGCCCTCGCCAAGGACAAAACGCGGGTTTCCAACCCAACTGGAAAATCATTGGATTGATCCGATGACAGTTTATCCGCCATCTGCATGACCTGAGTGGCCAATTCCGTCAAGGATTGTTTTGCATCGGATGCCTTGGTCTTTAAGTCCTCCGTAGTATTGCGCATCTGCACCAGCTCGTCCTGCATTCGGGAGAGGTCTCCCGTGCTACGCGAATAGCGGTCTTCCAAGGCGCGCACCTTCTCCTGATGTTCCTGGAGGAGTCGATTTTCTCGATAACGTTCTTCCCAGCGAGCCGTTTCCAACTGCTCAATACGGTCCAGCTTTTCCGCCTTGATTTTCTTGAGGGCCTCCACCTGATGCCGCAAACTGTCGAGTTGCGTTTGCAGACGAGCTTGTTCCTCAGCGGCTTCACGTTCCTTTTTGCTGGCAGCATAGGATGGCAGGGCACACAAGGCACCGGCGAGAATCACAGCAATACAGCGTTTCATGGTTTTTTCTCCCCGGGAATGGAGGGTAAAGTCAAAGACAGGGGCAGGCGCACCATCTGGGGTGGCTTACGGGCCAACTTGACGTCAATGGCTAATTTGACTGCAGCGCGCTCCTCAAAGGAAAGCTCCTCACGCCAGGTATAATCCACACCACCCTCCGGTTTCCGAGTCCGGATCAGGATGCCATATTTACCTTCTTCCTCGTCGGTATACATCATCCATTGGTTTCCTATGCGCAGGAGCCGCGCATTCACGGTTTCCCCATTCTGCCGGGTCATAGGCTTGTTAAGAATGACCACCTCATCCCCAAAGCGAATTTCTTCCGAATAAATGGCGCGTAGACGGATTAAACCCTCATCCGGTCCCGCATTTCCGTTTTCCAGATCATGGCGCAAGGCGCGAATGCGTTCTAGACGAGATTCCCGATCCCAAGGAAGGCTCTGCGCCACCAAGGTTTCCAGTTCCTGCGCCAGTCGAGCCAAATTCCGAGCTAAGCCGATACGAAAGGCCTTGGCGTTTTCCGCTTGCAACTGATAAGCGTTCTGCTGTCCTTTTTCCGTCTGTTGTTCTTGTGCCAGGGCCGCGATACGAACCTGCATCGTATCAAGTTCCGCTTGTCGGCGCAGCAGGTCCTCCTGCTGTCGTTTTTGCGTCGTTTCAAAGCGTTTGGCCTCATCCTTAGCGATGGAGTCGGTCTGGCTGGCTCGGTGGTCCAGTTTTTTGATCTCCGCCTGCAAGGCACTCTTCTGACTGCGGTAATCGTCAAGTTCCGCCTGCAGGTCAGCCCAGGTCCAAGGCGCACAAATCGCCAATAAAAAAGCAGATCGGATTAAGGTTGATTTGAGGTTCATGGGATTCTCCATTCCTTATTCAAGCAAACATTGGGCATCATCAGCGTGTGCTGCACACCAGCGATCACGAACACGCGCAAAGGTAGAGGACTTAATGGATTTGAGACGGATCCAACTGACCAGCCCGTTTCCGCATTGTTCGAGCGAATCGATCGGCCATTCCTCGTCCGTGCACCAGTCCCAGAGGTCATGCTTGCACAGCGTACTGTCGGCAGACTGGTTGCATTCCTCATAAGGGGTCTCACAAAAAGAGCTATCGGGATAATCGCGATGGATGCAAAAACGCCGTTCCCCCGCAACCTTAGCACTCTCCGCCTCTACTCCAGTGGCAGGGAACATGAGTGCATCCCAGGCCAAACCAGAATCCAACGCAGCCTCCACTGCAATAGCACGACAATCGGAGGAAACAGACAAACTATCCTGGCAGAAGGTTTCCAGATAAACCCGACAGGCCTGGCCCTTCCAATTGTCCTCACGGCAGCCCAGCACACGTGTGCGCACATAGGGATAAGTAATCGTCCCAGGAAGAGATTTTACCTCCAACGGGAAAGAATCCACCGCCATGGCGGCGAAAATGCCCTTGCCCCCCTCAATATTTGTTTTTGGTTGATAGCGACTATCCGAAGCGTTTTCCACAGCGGAATTGAAGTAATCCAGATAATCCTGACCGGCGGCATAAAAATACAACACCTGATGGCCGATATACTCCTGTAGGGTAATCATGTATAGACTATCCAGCAGATTGGAACCGTCATAATCCATTGATTCCATAAAAGTGACCCATTCCTGCGTGCCAGAGCCCCAGACTTCGGCAGAATCAGGAGCCTCATCTGACAACAGATAAGAGAACGAGCTTTCAGCCTCAATGGCCAAAGAGTCATGATGCAGTGTCGTAAGAACGCAACGAATATCGTCGCTACGATCAGAGATAAAGTAATTGGAAAGAAGATCCCACGGGGTACGGAGATATTCCAAGGTGTCGTCGCTAGTGAAGCCGACACGCACATCTTCAAGCAACTCGCCAAGAGTCTGCTGATTCTCACTCACAAAGGTATCCCAAGCCGCAGGTTGATTGCGCAATGCGAGCACCGTATCACCGAAGGCCTCAGCCAACACGTCCATGACACTATCACTCTGCGGAGCATATTGCATCATTGCCACAGCCGGAGCAAAGGCTCCCGTGATGCTAAAATGCTCCGGGGATGTGGAGGTTGCATGGAAATCTGAGGTCACCGAATGCCCGGCACTATCCCAGACAATAGAGGCGTCAAATGTATAGGTTTGCCCATTTTCAGCAACCAAATCCGCAGGGCCATCAAAGCAATTCGGAGAGACATCCCCCACCGCAAGAATCATGGTGGTATCTACACCACTAAAATGACCCGAGATGCGTACAGACGCACTATCGTAAAAGGCAAAATCATTGGTATAGGTCTCGTCCAGAGAAATTAAGGGTTCAAAACAAACGTCCGTCACCGGTCTACCAGAAATGACATGCGCATAGACCCAAATGCCCTGGTAGGTTTCGGGTTCTTCTGGCCAGAAGTCCCAAGGCCCCTGAAGGATGCACCCCCAAGTGAGCAGCGCCCCAAATGCCACGATACACTTTCGCCTAGAAATAATATTCATAGTTCACCAGGATGGGGAAATAAGGGAACTGAGTAATCTTGGTTTCCTTCGGCGGAGATTCGTTGGTGTCATAAGTCAGCATGAAGATATTTTCGTGGTCCGTCACATTGAGGATTGTCCAGGAGAAATTCCATTTTCCCTCTTTTCCAATATCAATCAACTTAGCATCCAGACGAAAATAAGGACTCTGCAAGGAGGTGTTACGACTGCCATAACGAGCCACCAAATTCGTACTCCCATCTGTGGTGCTGGTGCTATTGTCCTGATCCAGGTCCCAAGTTTGGCTATAACCCAGGTATTCCGTATATGGAAGACCTGATGCGTATTTCAGTGCAAATGAACTCCGCCAATAGACCCGGGCCTTGGGTTTAAATAGGCCGTCCTGACCACGCCAATTAATAGAGAGATCCGCCTTTAAGCTATAGGGCTGATGCCAATCAGGATAATAGGCTACAGAATCATACTGCTCCTTGATGACGGACCAACCCTGGCTCCAGTTGATCCCACCTGCAATGACCCCCTCATTACGCCGCAGGGAAAGTTCGTATCCAAAGGAGTACCCCGATCCCTCCTTCAGCATATCGGCCAACGTGTTGAAGGTTGTGGAGGTATCATTCAAATCGAGGATGACCAAATGATTTTGAGTTTTATAATAGGCTTCCGTGCTGAACGTCCACTGTTTCCAGAGTTTTTCTTTGGTGTATCCCAGGGTAGTTAATAAAGAGCTAGTGGGCCGGACAGTACGGTCTGTTGCTTTACGCGACGGATAATAAAAGTCCGTCATCGTCTCCTGATCGGAGAACAGAATGGAATTCACATACTGTTCATAGTAACCGATATGCCCACTCAAAATGTGATCGCCAGGAAAGCGATACTGCGCCGACAAACGAGGTTCGATGCCCCAGTAATCCGCCAAATTCTGGTATGTCCCGCGCAGCCCCCCCGAGATTTCCCAGGAACCGGGACGCCAGGTGTCTTCCACATATAAACTGTGCATCCAAACCCTGGAGGTATCCACAAAATAAACGCTGATAAAATCCGCGTCCTCGGTAAAATTGATTCGATCATGCTCCAGATCATAACCCACGGTGATCTCATGGTTTTCCTGACCGCTGTAGGTCATGGACTGCTTGAGAGAGTATGTCCCTAGGGTGTTGTATAAGCGGTAAAAGCCGCTAATCTCCATATTTTGGCGGAAATGGGAATAGGAGGCGGTGGCCTGGTAGGCCCAGTCATCGTCTAGACGCCAACGGAAATTCAGGGGCACGGCGGTATTCCCCCAATCGATATAAATGGGATCAAAATTCAATACGTCACTGCCATTGTAGAATGAGAGCGTTAAGGAACGGCCCTCCCCAAAGGATTGAGAGACACTGCCCTGCAGATCAGTGAATTTATAATCCAATGAAAAATCGATGGCCCCGGCGGCTTTGAGGGCATCCAACACCTGCTTAATATAGGTGGAGCGCCCAGCCAACAGCCAACGTGTATTGCCTTGGTGCCCCTCGGTATGCACCTGGGTCGCGAATGTGGAAATTTTGACGGAGGATTTTTCAAACCAGGCCTCACTGGTGTCGCAACCTCCCAGACGGGAACGGAGATCCACCACGGAGCTCAGTCGATTCCCGTACTGCGGCGCAAAACCAGACTTATAGAATTTGACATCGTCAATCCCCTCTACCAGGAACGTCGAAAACAAGCCGAAAAAATGCACTGGAGAATAAACCACCGCATTGTCAAAGAGGAATAGATTCTGATCCGCTCCACCTCCACGCACATAAATTTTTGAAGAGAAATCCGAACTGGCGGTCACCCCAGGCAAGGACTGTAAGGTACGGATAACATCTGCCTCCGCAAGACCAGGAAGACGTTTAATGCGTTTTGCAGAGACCACGGATTCCCCCAAACGCCGTTTTGGCTTTTTTCGCAGTTGTACGACAACTTTGCGCAGTCGAGTGGTTTCCCCGCTTGCTTCAAAAGAATTTGAGGGCGTAACGGTGTCCTGAACCTCTTGGGACGAATCTATAGAGGAATCGGGCAAGGAGGCCAATGCCTCCATAGAGGAATCCGAATACCAAGTCACCGAATCATCCCCCGAAACCGTAAGGCGAAAAATCGAATCTTGCCCCAGATATTTGATTTCGTAGCACTTTTCCAGGGAAGGCGCCGCATTGAAGCAGAGATTCCAGAGGGTATCCAGGGGCAAATCCAAAGCAAAAGGCTGCTGAAATGCAATCGAGCGGCTTTCTCCAGTTTCCAGCAGAAAAACAGACAAAGAATCCTTCTCAACAAAAAGGGAATCACTCAAAACGCATTGAACCTGGAGATGGGAGAGTGGCCGGGCCGCCAGAGAATCCTGCCCCCAGGATAAAACAAACCCCAAGCACAGGGAAAAGAGCCCGCAGATCCGGACGAAACACATGCTTGGCAACATAGGAATTTCCACTCTTCTTTAAACACCACAACATTCCCGTTTTGTCGGGGATTTTCTTTTTTTAGTCGAAAGTCATCGAAAAAATCTGTTCCATATCCATTTCAAAATGGGATTCAGAAAGCAAATAGTGGCATACTCGGCGCATGTGCGCAAAACACAAGGTGTTATCCCTCGGCACCCAGATCACAATCGTCGTCGCGGCAAGCTCCATCTTGTTCCTCTTAGCCATGACGCTGGTCGCTAGAAATTTTATCCGAAACCATTTCGGAGACCTGGAGCGGGAGTCTGTTACAGCGAACTTCCGACAGGCACAGCAAGAAATACAAAGTCTCAGCCAAGCCGATCTCGATAAGGCGCAAGAATGGGGAGAGCGGCAAGACCAATCGCGTATCAGGGAGCCCCAAACCATTTTTCTGGTTTTTGACTCCTCAGGTACGCCAATTCATCAATCCTGTCCAGGTTTATCCACAGATTCCAGGTTTCTTTGCCCGTCCGCCTGGGTGGAGGACCTGAGGCGCCTCTCCTCCTGGTGGCATTCCCGTGAACTCTTGTCTGCCTCGGGAGTCGTTTCCTTTCACGGGCAATTCTATACCATGGCTCTGGCGGCGTTCCGGCAATCAGACAAAAGCCAAGGTTATGTGCTGCTTGGCAGGCGCCTGAAGCAAGAGGATTTAGTGGTGCCTGGAAAACTGGGACGGGCCTGGCTTCGGCCTTTGAGCCTCGTTGACAAGGACAGAGAAAATACAGTAGACCTGCAACGAGTCGGCGAAGATTCCTTAGACGGCCAGATTGATCTTCCCAGAATTCCGGCGGTTACCGGAGCTCAACTCTGTGCCAGACTTCCTCGCATCACCATCCAGGAGGGCCGCACAGGCCTGTTCTATCTCTGGGGTTGGATGACCCTTTTGGGAGTCAGTACGATGGGAGTTCTGCTTTATTTTCTCTATCGAAGGATCGGGAAACGCTTGCAGGCGCTCCATTCCGACCTACACAAGATTCTTATTCAAGGACAAAAAACGCGCATCTGTTCTTTGGGGCAGGACGAAATCGGACAGTTGGCCGTCCTGGTGAACCATGCCCTTCATCTGCTGGAAGAGACCCGACAGGAATACCAATCACGCCATCTGCAGGATCCAGCAACCCAATTTTCCAGTCGCCACGTATTCTTAGACGAGTTGAAAGTTTATCTGGATAAGGCAGCCATGGAAGAAGAACGAAATTTTTCCGTCATGCTAATTGCGCTGGATCGCTTCCAGAAAATTTGCGATTCCTACGGGACCCAAGCGGGTGATTTGGTGCTACGGAAAGAAGCCGAGCGTCTCCGTAAATTCCATAACCACCTGGGCCATTACGCTCGCACGGCGCTGGATTGTCTCGCTGTGATTCTGTATCAGACAGAGGACGTCAGTACACTCGCCAGAACTGCGGACAATCTTCGCCAGGCTCTTGAAGTTCCGAT
>DATIQS010000098.1:0-11814 GCA_035470605.1 Fibrobacteraceae bacterium | reverse complement strand
GTGGAGGCATTGTCCACCACAATCATCTCGGCGGATGGATCGGCTTGCCGAATGGATTGCAGGCAAGGCACAATAAGCCTTTCCGATTGGTATGTAACCACAAGAACTGATATTTTCACGGAACCAAGCTCCGCTTGCTAGACCAGTTGCGCATGCCTTTCAATATATGTATTCACCTCTGGACTCAACAGAGTCTCATTGGTTTCCAGTTCCAGCCGAAGCAGCCTTTTCGCTCCGGCAATGGAGTAGCCTTCTGTGCGCAGCAGGTTCTTGATCCGATCCAAATGTTGGATGTCTTTCTCCCCGTAACGACGCTGCCGTCCGTCGGTTCGCGCTGGAGACAGGAAGAATCCGAATTCTTTTTCCCAGAAACGTAATGTATGGGAAGGGACCTCCAAAATGCGGGACACGTCCCCAATGCTGACCCGGATTTCTGGCAATTCAATTAATTTGGCATTCATTTCGCACCTCAAAAAAACGCAAGGAACCTCAAGCAAAACTTGAGCCAAACTCTTCATTTGAATTGGCATGATCCTTGCAAAGAAGGTCGTGAATGTTTTGGAGCTGTCTGCATGAATTTGAAAATATCGGACATCATTGGCGTTGGGATTGCCTCCTTATTGCTCTTTCCTGTGGTCTTTTTCGCGGTATTGCTAGGGACGGGCACGGCTCATCTTGAATTCGGGGAAGATTCCGCTGTTCGGGCAAAACTTGCGGGATATCTTGAAAAAATGAACCCGATGCAGCGTCAGAATGACCTGGAGCAGAGCAAATTATTTGAAGCGAACAAGAAGAAGGCCTCTGAAATGGAGGCAGAACAAGCCCGACTCCAGGAAGAAATTTCCCGCCTGGAAACCCTCAAGGCAGAAAATGCCCGGCTGAAAGAATCGATCTCCTCTGACCGAAAACACATTGAGGACATGGTGGGACAATCAAAACAGCTCTCCGACCAGCGTGTTGACGAGTTGGCTCAGGTTTATGGTGCCATGAAACCCGTGGAGGCTGCTCCTATTCTGCTGAATATGGACGATCTTTCCATCGCAAAAATCATTAAACGTGTCCCAGAGACACGCTCCCAGGCAAAACTGATGGCGGCTTTGGGGGCCATGGACAGTCAACGTGCCGCGAGTATCACACAGATTCTCGGCTGGAAAAAACAAGGGCTTTGATATGGCGGCAACATCCAGCATTCCAGAAACATCGACAGTCTCCCCTTCTGCCGATGGCCTGAATGTTTTAGGGGCTCGTGTTGGGATCGATCAAACCGATTCTGCTTTAAGTGGCGACTTCCAAAGCCTGTTCCAACAGATGTCTGACTCTTTGAGCCCTGGTGAATCTGAAGATTGGGATACCTTTCTCTCTGGACTTCCTGATGAAATTCTGCAAACCTTAACTCCTGAAGAGTTGGCTGCATTTCGGACGATTTATCAGAATGCGAACAACACGCTGCAGAACCCGGCGGAGAATGTGGAGGACGAGGAGATCGTTTCCAGTTCCCTTCAAAACGAAACGATAGAAGGCCAGGAGCCTATTGTTCTACTGGACGCCGATCCTGAGACGTTTGAAATCCCCGAAGAAGAGGAAACCGAAGATCTGGATACCACCCTCCCATGGTCGGAGATGGGCACCCAGATGGAAGCCCTTC
This sequence comes from Fibrobacteraceae bacterium, assembly GCA_035470605.1. Taxonomy (GTDB): domain Bacteria; phylum Fibrobacterota; class Fibrobacteria; order Fibrobacterales; family Fibrobacteraceae; genus CAIRAY01. The sequence goes on along the minus strand of DATIQS010000098.1, from coordinate 10,169 downwards.
TACGTCAGATCGTCCAATTGCAACCGGATTGGCAGGATCAAATAGATGCCATAGTGCAGGAATTGCAGGGGTTAAGCGAATTATCGGACCCACAAGCTACAGGCCAATTGCAATCTGTCGCGGATCAGGTCGATCAGTTATTGGCAGACCCCACTGGAATGGCAGAAGAAAATGCGGAGATGCTCGGAGTTTTAGAGGGCCAAATCCGCGAATTGGTGGGGCAGGACTCTAATCTCTTGGACAGGGTCTCGGTCTCTTCCCTCACGGAAGCACCAACATTTTCCTTGGAAACAGAGCTCCAATCGTCAATAAGCCCATTTACAGAGATGAGGTCGGAGGGCGATACCCAGGAAATAGTGACTGGCGAAAAGATGGAGCAAATCTCGGAAAAGAAAACCTCTTCGCCATTTTCAGAATTCTCACAGGTCTCGGATTCAGAGACGTCCCGAAAAGAAGCGAGTTTATCTTCGGGAAATGCTTCTCAAACCCGGGTAACCCAGAACGCAAATGCCTCACAGACATCCAGTCTCACAAAAGACGTGCAGCCCCAAGCGGAAACGACTTCCAATTCATTAAAAGGGGAAGACTCTTCCGTTCACTTGCCAGCAAAGGGTTCTGGCTTGGAGACCTCTTCTGTTTCGTCTCCCTCCAATTCTTCGTCTCAACAACATGGGTTCCAGGAGTCCCTCTCCGACTCCACAAAAGAGACCACATCTCGTTTGACGGAACAGATGGATCGTTTCCAAACGGTTCGGCAAGTCACCCATCGCATCAAGATCATGACCCAAAACGGGGAAACCCGTACCGTGATGCGTTTAGACCCTCCGTCTCTGGGACATGTGGAAGTGGAAGTGGAATCCAGCACCCCGGGAGAAATGCGGGTACACATGGTGGTTGAGGACGAAGGGACAAAAAAAATTCTTGAGGCATCGGTCGGACGCTTACGCGAATCCCTGGAACAGCAGCAAATCAAACTGGATCGTTTGGAGGTCCAGGTGGATGCGGGACGCGCGGATGCCCAAGGGGGAGGACAAAGCGCCATGCAATCCAGACGCCGGATGTCCAATTCTGGAAATTCGCGCGGCACGACCTTTGCTAATGTGTCAATTGACATTCCTTCCTCCGACACGGGTCGCCGGTTGGGATACAACACCATGGAAATCATCGCGTAGGAGGTGAAAGGTGTCTACTACTATTTCCACTTCAGGTTTGAGTTTAAGTGACTTGCTCAGCTCATCCACGGATGACGACGACGATTCCGAACGGGTGGTTTCCTCCAGCGATGGTGTGGTCAGCGAAGGGGATTCCGACCTTTATACCGATGAAGACGATTCTTTAGATAAGGACGATTTCCTGTCCCTTCTCATTACGCAGTTGGAATATCAGGATCCGCTAGATCCTCAAGACAATTCCGAATATGTGGCTCAATTGGCGCAATTTTCCACCTTGGAAACCATGCAGAACATGGACGAGACCATGAGCGACCTGTCGGACAACATGAACACCTTCATGACGGTTCAGACTCTCTATAGCGCTAGCCAGAACAATGCCATTGCCACCTCCATGCTTGGAAAGGAGGTCCGGGTGGCGGATACGGAATTCGATTATGACGGATCCGGTGACGAAACGGAGTTCAATGTGCAGGTGGATGATGGAACAGAATCCGCCTATATGGTGGTATATAATTCCGATGGAGAGGCAATTTCTTCCGAGTTAATCGAGTTTGACGACGATGCGACAGATGGGACTTTCACCTGGGACGGCCTAACCGATGATGGGGACGTTGCCGATGAGGACACCTATACGATCAGCATTGAGGACTCCGACGGAGACACCGTCGGTTATGCCTATGTGGAGGGCGCGGTGAGTGGCGTGAAATACACCACCGATGGAGCCCAACTGGTAATTGATGGAGAGACCTACGCCCTGTCCAATTTGTTGTCCATTGATGGCGACGAGGACACGGAAACAGATAGCGATTCGGATTCCGACACGGATTCCGACAGTGAGACTTGAGACAAGGAGACAGAAATGCTCAGATCCCTATCCTCGGCCGTATCTGGTTTGGGCAACCAGCAGACCGCGTTGGACGTCATTGGTAATAACATTGCCAACGTTGATACCGTAGGCTACAAGGCCCAGCGCGTTACCTTTGAAGAGAGCTTTTCCGAGTTGCTCTCGGGTGCTACTCGAGCGACGAGCAGCAGCGGAGGCACGAACCCGGTGCAGGTTGGATTGGGAATGTCGGTGGGCTCCATCGACACCCTGACCGCGCAGGGAGACCTTTCTTCCACGGAAAATGTTTTGGATCTTGCGATTAGCGGCACCGCCTATTTCGGCGTTTCCGACGGTGATGCCACCTATTATACGCGTGATGGAAGTTTCTCCCTGGACTCTGCGGGGCAGATCGTAACCTCCACGGGCTATATTCTACAGGGCATGATGGCGGATGATGATGGAGAATTCCCATCGGGAACCACCATTGGTGATATTACCATCCCATATAGCCAGCAATCCCCAGCCAAAGCAACCAGCGAAGTGACCTTCGCCCGTAACCTGGATTCGGACTCCGAAGCCAAGGGAACAGTGACGTATTCCCAAACCTTTTTGCATCATGCTACCGACGGGACCAATTCCACGACAGATGATAGTTTGTATGCCCTCTACGATAGCGATGGGGATTCTCTGAACATTGAGGGAGGAGACAAAATCACCATCAGTTGTACCGTAAACGGGACCGATACAGAGGTCACGGTTGTTGTGGGAGATGGTTCTGGAGAAATAGACACCCTGTCCGAACTTGTTGCCACCATTAACAGCACCATTAATTCTGGCAGTGTTTCCGTGATTACCGATGCAACCAATTCAAATTGTGGTGCCATCGCAATCACGCCGAGCGTCGATGTGGATAATCTGCAGATCACCTCGGACAACTCCTTGTCATCCTCCTATCTCACCAAGGCTCTGAACGTCACTTCGCGCATGGAGGCGGGAAGCACCTATTACACCGATACTCTACGCGCCCCGGCGGAAAGCACGGACAATTTGAGTGAACTCTACGACGACGAGGGAGAGAGCCTCGGCCTCGAAGACGGGGATGTCCTCAGTGTCACCGCTCTGGTGGGGGACGAATCAGTGGACTCCACTGATGACGGTTTTTCCATCACCTATGACTCCTCCAGCACCACGATGCAGGATTTGATGACCATGATCCAGGATACCCTCAAACTCGGTGCCACCGATGGCACCGAGGACGAGAATGCATCCGTATCCCTGAATGCGGCTGGCAGCGACGATGGCATTCCTGATGGCACTTTGGTCATTCGGGGTATCGCCGGGGAATCCTTCGGTTTGTCGAGCATCAGCATTACAGCAAGCAACTCCAACAGCGACGACCCATCGCCTACGGTATTCAATGCGAACATGAGTTTCACCGAGGAACAGGCCGCAGAGGATGTCGGCGTCTATGATACATCCATCACCGTTTATGACGAGACTGGTGCCGAACATGTCTTGACCATGACCTTTGTCGCGACGGCAACCTCTGGGGTCTGGGACTGGTCTATCTCTTTTGAAGATGGCGAAACAATCGTGAAAGGGGGGAGTGGGCAGTTGACCTTTGGACAGGACGGATCGGTGTCCTCTTTCACATTCGACGATTCAGCCTCCCAGTTGGTGGTGGATCCAAATAACGGTTCCAATCAGATGCGCATCACGCTGGATGTGGGGAGTCCGGGAGATTTCGAGGGCTTGACCCAATTCGCCTCCGACACGACTGCCTCTGCCACGTCTCAGGATGGGTATACCACAGGAAGCCTTGAAGACATTTCTATCGATGAGGAGGGCTACATCACAGGAGCCTTCAGCAATGGCACGACCCAGACATTGGCCCAAATCATGCTGGTGGATTTCACCAATCCCGCAGGCCTGACTCGCGTGGGAGACTCTCTCTTCTCGGTGTCCTCCAACAGTGGGGATCCCGTGTATGGAGAACCCGGCTCCTCTAGTTCTTCGACCCTGCAAGCTGGAGCGCTTGAATCCTCTAACGTGGACTTGGCAGAGGAATTCACCAACATGATCGTGACGCAGAGAGCTTACCAAGCCAACGCGCGCGTGATTACGGTCTCGGACTCCATGCTGGAGGAATTGGTTGCTTTGAAACGCTGATAGCGCGACCTAACGTGTTTAAAATCAATACGTTAGGTGATTTGCGTTTATATTTGGAAGAGTCTATGGATTTTGCAACGATTGGCGGATTGCTGGCGGGTATTTACTTCATTGTCTTCTGGGGCATTGGGGACCCTGGGCGTATCGCCATGTTTATTGATTTGCCCTCGGTGGCGATTACTTTGGGAGGCACATGCGCCGCCATTCTTGTGGCGCATCCATTTTCTTCCCTGTCTTCCCTGGCCTCCTCCATTCGTCAGGTTTTTATTCCGCAACGGTTGGACAACATGGCTCTGATTCGGCAATTCATCCTTTTGTGCGAACAGGCGCGGCGAGAAGGGATTCTATCCCTGGAACCTCGCATTATGGCCATCCAGGATGAATATTTACGGCATGGCTTGCAACTGGTCGTGGATGGGGCAGATGTCGACACCATTCGAAATATGATGGAGACTGAACTGGAACAAACGGAATCACGGCATCGCGCCAGTATTCAAGTTATGGAAGATTTTGGCTCCCTTGCGCCGGCTTTTGGGATGATCGGGACGTTGGTGGGCCTTGTTCTGATGTTAGCGAATATGTCGGATCCCTCGACCATTGGTCCGGCCATGGCGGTTGCCTTGATTACCACGTTTTACGGGAGTCTCCTTGCCAATCTTTTCTGCATTCCTGTTGCGATTAAATTAAGGGGATACAGCCGACAAGAGACCCAAATTCGCACCATGATGCTGGATGGGGTGTTGGGTTTACAGGCGGGCGAGAACCCACGGGTTTTGGAATGGAAACTCTTGTCCTATTTGTCTCCTGATGCAAAACGGAAATGGTCGCTTCAGCAGGGTAACATGCGGAGGCAACATGCTTAAGCGTAGAATGGAGGAAAAGCCGGTTCGGACCATTCCGGCCTCTCTGTTAACGTTTGGCGATATGATGAGTTTGTTGTTGACCTTTTTTGTGATGCTCGTTTCCATGGCCTCCTTTGAAACCGCCAAATTTAAAATTGCCTCGGAATCTTTGTCTGGAGCCTTTGGCGTACTGGAAACATTTCCCACCATTGCGGTACAGCCTTTTGTACGGATTCCCAAGGAAGACGGCGGAGAAGATCGCCGCAAGATTTCCATAGCCGATGCCCGTAAACTGGAAAAAATTTTCCAACAGCAAAGAAAGCTGGGAGAGTCCGTAAAGGTGCAAATTACCGACAAAGGGATTGGTATCCTTTTACATGATCCGATTGGGTTCGGCTCTGGTTCCGCAGACTTGCAAGGGAGTGGCGCACAAATTGTGACCGATGTTGCGACCATTGTAAAAAGTACTCCAAACCTTAAAATTCGCGTAGAAGGTCATACGGATGATGTGCCGATTCATACGGAGCGATTCCATTCCAATTGGCAACTTTCTAGTGCACGGGCTCTGGCCGTTGTCGAACTTTTGGCGCAAAAGAGCGGCATTGACCCTGCGAATATGAGTGCGGTAGGATATGGTGAATACCGCCCTCTAGTCCCCAACACCAGCGAGGAAAATCGGGCAAAAAATCGCCGTATCCAAATTTTTGTCGATTATCTGGATTCCAAACCACAAGGAAAATGAGACATGCCATCTCAGGAAGAAGCCAAAACAGAAGAAGGCGCAGTCAAACCGACCGCGTCCAAAGGACCTATGGTCAAATGGATCCTCATGGGGGTGATCCTGCTTGCCTTTGTTGGCATTGAAGCCGGTATGGCGATTTTTTTTGTCAACAAACTCAAACCACACGATAACACATTAGAGGCCGTGGAAAAAGCTCAGGAAGAGCAAAAAGAGGCTCAGGCAAAACAAACCGAAATGGGTTTGACTCTGGAAAAACCCATTGACGTTACGGTCAATATTGCCGAGACCAATGGGGAGCGCTTCTTAAAGGCTGCGGTTCAGTTGGAATGGAGTTCATCGGATGCCATGTTGGGCGAAGAACTACAAGCCCGTTTGCCCAAGATCAAAAATATCATTATTGATATTCTGAGCTCAAAGCCATTGGCTGACTTAATGACGGTGGAAGGGAAAAAAGCAATTCGCGAATCCATTGTGGCCGATATCAATGCCGTATTACCTACGGAAGTGGCTGAAAAATCAGGGGATGCTAAGCCTTTAGGGCGGGTGGAACGCGCTTTTTTTGTTGAATTTATTGTTCAGTAGGACGAAGCTATGAGCGATATTTTATCCCAGGAAGAGGTTGACGCACTGCTCTCGGCAGTGTCCTCTGGGGATGTATCCGTCGGGAAAAGCGGAGGGATGGAATCTCCCGCTCCCGCTCCGACTTTAGCTCCTCCCGCTCCTGCTGCCACGCCGAAGCAGGTGGGCCTTTACGATTTTCGACGTCCAGATCGCGTATCTAAGGACCAGATGCGTACTCTGCAGAACCTGCATGAGGGTTTTGCCCGCTTGTTGTCCACCACGTTATCGGCAATGCTTCGTTCCCTTGTGGAAATTGAACTGGTGAGTGTGGATCAGTTGACCTACCAGGAAGTGATTATGAGTATCAGCTCCCCTTCCTGTATTTACGTATTTCAGATGGAGCCTTTGGAGTCCAGCGCCATTATCGAAATCAATCCATCCCTCGTTTTTACTATGCTGGATCGCTTGTTTGGTGGCCAAGGGCGAGGCTTGGAAAGCAACCGAGAACTCACGGATATCGAACGTGCCGTAATCAATAAAATCGTGGAACGAGCTCTGATGGACCTCAAGGAGGTTTGGGAAAATATCGGAATTTTTAGTCCGAAAATTGAAGGCTACGAAACCAATCCTTTGTTTGTGCAGATTGCGCCACCCGGGGAAACGGTTGTACTGATTTCACTGGAAGTCAAAATGCGCAATGGGTCTGGCTTAATGAGCCTTTGTTTCCCTTTCATTCTTCTTGAGTCCATTATTGATAAGCTCTCTGGAGAATCCTGGATCTCGTCTCAAAAGACCACCACTCAGGAAACGCGCCGTTTGGTAGAACGCGAACTGGCGACGACCCAGGCGACCTTGCGTTGCCAAATTGGAGAAACAAAGTTGACGGTAAGAGATTTTCTTCAATTGGGAATCGGGGATGTGCTGGTGCTGGACAAACTGGCGAGTTCTGATCTTGTGGTTTATGTGGAAGATCGCCCAGAATTTTTGGCGAAACCAGGCATGGTCGGCCGGAACAAATCAATACAAATTACAGCCATAATTGATCGGGAGGTCGGTGATGTCGAAGGATGACGGCTTATTAAGTCAAGAGGATATTGACGCGCTTACCCAAGGATTGGGGCTGGGAAATGTTGCCTTACCCCAGGCGACGGGGCCAGAGTATGAGGCCGCAAAAAAATTGCTGCATCTGATTTCTGAACAAGCCTCTAGTGTTGTCTCCACAGTGTTGTCTCGCCAGGTCGATTTTCAGGTGGTTGGGCTACAGACGAAAGACGAAATTGGCTCTCTGCCTGCAGATATGGTTGCCCAGGGTTTGTTGTTGGGTGGAACATTTAAAAAAGACTTGGCCGGCGTAGTCAATCTTGCACTGGAAAAAAAGAGCGTAGCGATTCTAGCGGATTTGATGCTAATGGGCGCCGGAAATGTCGAGTATTCTGAAGACCATAAGGATGCGATTCAAGAAATTATGAATCAGGTCTTGGGCTCTTCTTCTACAACATTATCGGGAGAGATTGGAATTTCTACAGAGATTTCTTTGAACTCCGCAGTAGAACTCCAAGAGGAAACCTTGGGGGCTTATCAGGCTGGAGCTGAACTGAAATTGCATATTGAGGGCTTTCCAGAACAGAAGGCCTATTGGTTGCTGGATGCACCTATGCTAGAATCACTAAAAACCAGCAAGTTTTGTGAGACAGTTGGCGATACTCCAGATACAAGCTTGTCTAGCTTGGGGCTTGGAGCGGCCGCAACTGGAAATCCTGTAACGCCCTCTGCATCAACGACGATTGGCACATCCGCCCCTGCCTCATCGGAGTCTTTTGCTGCCACGTTTGGTTCGACAGGGAATAAGGCTCTGGATTTATTGATGGATATTGAACTGCCCATCACCATTGAGCTGGGTCGCACGCAAATGAGCTTGAAGCGCATTTTGGAACTTGGTCCTGGAGCAATTGTGGAGATGGAACGTTTCGCGGGTGAACCGGTGGATATCCTGATTAACGGAAAGGTTGTTGCGAAGGGTGAGGTGGTGGTTGTGGATGAAAATTTCGGAGTGCGTCTGGTCGCATTGGTCTCACCGGAAGAACGAATCAAAATGCTGAGGTGAGCATGCGGACTCTGATTTTATGTGTCTTTTTTTGGGGGGCGTTGAACGCATGGAGCCAGGAAAGTCGACCGGCTACGCATGAATTTGACAAAAAAATTCAGAATTTGAATCTCCTTTTGGATAGTGGTAAAAGCATTGCTCCACAAAGTGGAACCACGGAAATTTCGACGCCCGACTTCATGGCCATCGCGTTGCGTCTGGTAATTAGTCTTGCGGTCGTGTTGTTATTGTTGTTCGCGCTGTATCGCATTGCTCGTAAGGTCCGCCGTATGGATCTTCCTCCCTCTGCTGGAGGGAAAGCCCTCCAATTGCTGGAAAGCTACCATCTTGGATCACAACAAAAAGTTGCGTTGCTACGTGTTGGGGAAAACAAGGTTCTCTTATTGGGGTCCACTCCTGAATCCTTACGGACTCTGGCCGTGTTAGAGGGAGAAGAAGCCAAAGCTATTTTGGAGAAAAGTCCCGTTCCCTTGGCAACTCCCGCACAGTTTTCAGAAACCGTGAATCAGATGCTTTCCCGTTTTCGTAAGGATTCCGCCGAATGAATAGCCTTCCCCATTCGATTTTATCGGCAGAGCGGCTGCGCTTCTTTATCCTTCTTCTTTTGGTTCTCGCTGGAGTCGCTTGGTCACAAACGACCCCGATCCCTCTGCCTAAGGTCACATTTGGCCTTGATCAGACAAAAAATCCAGAGGATATTGCGGTTACGTTACAAATCGTCGCCTTGCTAACGATTCTTTCCCTAGCTCCATCCATTATCGTGATGATGACTGCGTTTACGCGCATCGTGATTGTGTTGAATTTTGTCAAAAAAGCCTTGGGAACAACAGAGGCTCCTCCGAACCAGATGGTGATGGGTTTGAGCCTATTTTTGACTTTTTTTGTGATGGCGCCGACCTTTAACCGGGTCAATGATGAGGCGTTACAACCTTATTTAAAAAAAGAAATCGGTTATCAAGAGGGTTTGGATAAAGCAATCGTACCACTACGCGAGTTCATGTTGCGCCAAACCGGAGAAAAGGAACTGGCCCTTTTTATTCGCTCCACTCATCGTTCAAATCCGCGTACGGTGGAGGATCTTTCTATGTCGGTCATCATTCCGGCGTTCATCCTCTCCGAAATGAAAACCGCCTTCATTATCGGTTTTTTGATTTACATCCCCTTCTTGGTTATCGATATGGCTGTGGCGTCGATTTTGATGTCCATGGGCATGATGATGCTCCCTCCTGTCATGATTTCTATGCCTTTTAAGTTGATTTTGTTTGTTATGGTGGACGGCTGGAATTTGGTGGTGCAACAGGTGTTGTTGAGTTTCCATTGAGGATGGTATGTCGGACTTAATGGTGATTGATATCGGCCGTAAGGCAATGGTTTTGATGCTCTATCTCAGTGGCCCTATGTTGCTGACGGCATTAGTAATTGGATTGGGAGTTTCCCTTTTTCAGGCAATGACACACATCAGTGAAATGACGATGACCTTTATTCCTAAGGTGGTGGCCATCACACTGGTTCTGCTTTTTTTCCTTCCTACCATGGTTCAGTTGTTTCGAGATTTTTTCATTGAATTGATGGCGGTCGTGCCATTTTTATTGCCTTGAGGCGTAGCGGATGTTCCAACTGGTCGCAACAAGCTTGAACTTGGGTGTAGAGACCGTCGAAATATTCTCTCTGGCCCTGGTTCGTATTTCGACCCTGGTTTTCATTCTTCCTTTTTTGGCCATTGGAAGCGTGGTTCCCACGGTGGCCAAGGTGG
>DATIQS010000097.1:0-12437 GCA_035470605.1 Fibrobacteraceae bacterium | reverse complement strand
TGATTTTTGGTGAAAAACGCCATGTCTGGCGGAATTCTGCGTGGAATCCGTGTTGGGGGGTCTCTAGCGTTTTCGTTCGAGATGGAGGGCGTTCTTCCGGCAACAGTCTAAGCATTCGCCGCAAAGAATGCAACGTTCCTGGGAGAAAGTTGTTGTTTTCCCATGGTGCTCCAGGGCGTGGCTTTGGCATTCCTTGGAGCAGTTGAGGCAATTCACGCATTCATCGCCTTTGATCAATCTGCGGGCTCCGGGAAGGCGCCCCACCCATCCCAGGATCAGGCCAACCGGACAAAAGCCTCGGCAAAAGGGTCGATAGAGGAACACGGAACTCACCAACAAGAGAACCAGCAACACGTAGCCCAGAACGGTGGTTGAGTGCAGGTTATAGGCGATTTTGAAAGGATCATAGTGGTAGAAGATATTTGTGCGGGTGATCAGCAGTTGCGCCACCAGCACAACCAGGGAGGTGTTTTGCAAAATTCGCAAAACCTTCTGCGCGTGTTCTGACTCCAAGAACTGAAATTTGGTGGAATGGTGGAGAACCTCCTGAAGAGCTCCCAGGTGGCAAAGCCAACCGCACCAGATTTTTCCAAACAGGTACGTTGCGGGAATCAGGATAAGGAACCAAAGTAAGCTCACAGACGCTACCTCTGCGCCCATTAGGTAAAGGAACAGATTCTGAAAACTGGAGATCATACAGGGGCAGGCTCCGCGATAGAATCCAAAATAAACGATGGAGGCAACCAAAAAAAGGCCCCGGATTTTTTGGAAGGGCGGAAATTTGATGAAGAAGCCAATAATGGCGATAAGAAGGAAAAGGCCCAGCGGCTCATAGACATTAGAGTCTTTAATTTTGTCTTTCCAATTCTTTATCGATGGGACGGACTCCTCACTTTCTTCGGACATTGCTTGAAATTCGTCTTCCAGGCCAGAAGCCACCAATGGAGTTTCCACTGTTTCCAGACTCACTTTGGCCTGGACAAGCCCCGTCCATAGGCCCCAAACAAGAAGCATCGCTAAAAAGGGTTTCACCGCAATGGAGTGTTAATGTTTTTTGGCCAAAGTGAAAACGCCGTATCCGCCTTTTTTATTGCAGGTTCGGGTCGCGGCCAAGGTAATTTTGTCCTTTTGATCGTCTGAGACTTTTGCTTTCACGTCACGGGAAAATACCCCTGCGCCGACCTCTTTCCATTCTGTAGCGCCGATGATCTGGATCCCGTCAAATTTGAATTTGGTCTCTTTTGGTGCCAGTTTACAGGCGCGGTGAATCAGCTGATATTCTATGTGAATCGTCAGGGTGTCGCCAGCCCGGTAAATTTCTTTTTGCAGCCCAAGTACGGAAAATTTGAACTCGCAGGCATGCGCGGAGTTTACAGCAAAGGCAAACAGCAGAAAGAAGAAAAAAATTTTATGCATCGTTGATCCCTATGGGTTTCCGATTCTTGAACTATTTTCAGAATAGTAAAAGTTTTTTCTTATCGGCCATTGGGAGTCTTTCTTGTTCATCCGAACTTTCCATTTTCAACGGATTTTTTTTTGCTGGCGTTTTCTGCCTCCCCTTTCAGGCGGCGATATTGCGCAATCACCACTTGATTGAAGGGGTCGAGCTCATAGGCCTGCTGGGCAAAATCCCAGGCGCGCGACTTGTCGCCCAAAGCTTCCCAGGCGGCGGCCAGCTGAAGCAGGGTGGGAACGGAACGGGGATTGTGTTGCAGGGCGATTTCCAGATGGCGGATCGCCTCGCGGTTCTGGCGGTTGGCGTTCAGAATGACGCCAACACGGTAATGCGCTTCAGGATGATCGGGATGATTGGCCAGAGCTGCTAGGTAGGCTTCCAGCGCCATGCGGGTTCGTTTTGCAAATACCGAAGGCCGGTCGCTTTCATTGGCGAGGGAAAGGTCGAGTTCCCCCAAGTTGTACCAGGTGTTGTAGTCGCGGGGATTCATGGCCAAGGCGGTCTTGTAGGCTCGTTCTGCTTCGGAATCGCGTCCCAAATAAAAGAGGGCCATCCCGCGCCGAGCATGCACCCGTGGATCCAAAGGATCCAGACGGATGGCTGCTTCCAGTTCCCGCAAAGAAGAGGCACAATTCCCTTGATTCATCAGGAAACGCCCATATTGATAACGCGCTTCCGCGTATTGTGGAAATTTTGCCACCAGCCTGCGGAACAGGGAATCCCCCGCAGCACCGTGGTCTTTCACCTCGCCAAACATAGCGGCTTCGTGGGTAGCGAGCAGAGGATTGTTGGGGTAGGTCTTTATGGCAGAGCGAATGGCGGTGAGTCCACTGTCGGGGTTTTGTCCTCGGAATTTGGCCAGGGCGAGATCCGCTAGAGCCTCTGGACTGGTGTCCCCTAACTGGATGGCTTTTGCCAGATGGGGGATTGCTTCCGCTGGACTTCCCGCAGCTAAGAAGGTCTGACCATATTGCTTCTGAAACTCCAAATCCTCCTCCAGCCAAGGAGCGACACGGCGAGCATGGAGAAGACTATTCTGGAAATCCTGTTGATCTGCGTAAATTCTCGCCAATTCTCGGTGAGCGCGAGTATCGAAACTATCCAATCCCGCTAGGAGTTCTTGGGCCCCTGGAGGGGGGGGGGGTAGACTATCGACGTCCTCTGTAGGCTCCGAGGGTGCAGAAGCAGAATCTACGGACGCCGTCAGAGAGTCTGGCTGTACGGGTTCACCGGTCTTTCCGGTCTTGGCCAGGAAATACATCGCACCTAGGGAAATCATCAGAACGAGATAGCAACCCAGCGCCGTCAGCTTAATCAGTTTGCGGTCTTGCGGAGAAAAATCCGTCCAAATTTGCTTCAATTTCATCGACATCTTTCCCTATATCGGCATGATATGGAATTTATGGAGCTTTGGCCATAGGTCGCATCTAGAAATTCACTTCAATCCGGCCCAGCCTATCCTGCCCCGTCGTGCCGTGATCCATCCTGTAAAAAAGGATATCGTGCGGGTTTTCTTTTTTGACCGGATTTACAGGATTGAAGGCGGATGAACGGGATGGGGGTTCTGAAGGCAGCCAGAGTAGAGGTTAGAGGTCTCAGAGACGCGGCACGGGTTTCGCTGCGCAGACGTCGTGGTGAATGGGCTCACGCGGAGACGCGGAGTGCGCGGAGTTCAGCGCGACCTTCCGCGAAAAGGATGCCGCTCTGAGTTTACTCATCACTCAGGCACTCATCTCTCATCACTGGCATTTAATGCGGAGTCCCGTCCCCATGCTTCTTCCTCAGCGCCTCGTATCCCGTCTGATTCAAGTGGGTGATGTCCTGGATAAAAGTCCAGTCACAACCTTTGGCCAGCATCTCGGTCACCACATCAATCTGCTTGACTTCCAAGCCTTCGGCGATGCCTTGGGAAATCCCTTCCTCAAACCCCTTTTGCCATTTGTATTCCAGTGCGTATTTCATGTCGCGCCTCTGATCCTGGCCCTGCAGGTAGGCCTTCTGTTCCTCTACGGTAAAGTTCGCAAATTTTGCCGCCTCCAGCAAGTGGCCTATCGGGGATTCCATGTCCAGCTCCTTCGGCGGCTGGCTCCATCCGACCATGTGCGCCAAGCTACAAGTCCACAGTTCCAGCGGAGTGCGGATTTCCGCGCCTATGTCGGGGAGCTTGCGGCTCTCCAGAAACAGGAAGATGGGATAGCGCACCAGCCGCTCGTCGCTTTGTTCAAAGCGCAGGGTCGCCATCTGCAGAAATTCTGGGTTCTCTGGCCGCAACATCTCCTCCATGACGACCAGCACGTAGACTGGCCTCAGGCGGTAGCGTCCGCCGGCCTGCACGTCCTCGATGCTAGCGCGGAACGCGTAGAACGCCATACGTTCCCGGAAGTCGCTCTCGATGGCGCGCTGCATCTCCACGATGAAGAGACGGCCATCGGCGGAACGGCACTCCAGGTCCTGCACGACCTTCTTGTGCTCGGCGTCGAGCCCGATGTGCTCCGTGGGGAGGTAGTCGAGGTCCACGATGCGGGACTCACCGACGCGTTCCAGGACTATGTTGAGGAAGTTGATGAGTATGGATTTATGCTTCGGGTTGAGGAAGATGGCCTTGAAGCCGAAGTCGGAGAACGGGTCTATGTAGGTTGGTGTCATGCCTATATGGACGAACGAACGGGGGTTCTTGCACCACCCGGTGGGGAATTCTGAGCGGCAGCCAGGGTAGAGGGTAAAGGTTAGAGGTTGAAGGTCTCAGAGACGCGGCACGAGGTTTGCAGCACAGACGTCGTTTCGAATTTAGCCCGTCGCGCCAAGCTTAGCGCACTGCTTCTTTTTTGACAGGATTTACAGGATGTAAGCCGAATGGACAGGATGGGATAGGGAGCTTTGAACGGCAACCAGGTTAGAGGGTAGAGATGGGAATTCTGAAAAGATCAGAGTCAGCCTTCTACCCTCTACCCTAAACGTTCCGAGTTCAACACGATGTTCCGCGAAAAGCGTGCCGCTCTGCAACGTTGCAGAATCTAGATCTCTTCCTTTTACCCTCTACCCTTTTCCCTAGGGCTTCCCTTCGCGTGCCGCTTCCTCAGCGCCTCGTAGCCCGCTTGGTCCAGGTGGGTGATTTTTTCGATCAAGTCCCAGCCGAGGCCATTGGCCAGCATCCCGGAGATATTGTCGAGTTTTTCCTGTTCCAGACCTTGCTCCAGTCCCTGTTCCAGTCCTTCCGCATGGCCCTGAGCAAGACCATCTTCTCTGGCCTTTTTGTTCATCTCCAGCGCTTCCTGCTTCAAGTATTCCATGGCGTATTTCATTTGGCGGGACTCCTCTAGGCTTTTCAGGTATCGTTTCTTCTCCTCTTCTGTAAATCTGCCTATTTCCGCCTCCGCAAACAAGTGCCCCAGCAACGTGTCTTTCCGGGCGAACGAAGGGAACGCGCTGGCTTCGCCCATGTGCGCCATGCTCCAGACCCATTCCTCCAGGGCCCCACATAGATCCGGTTCTGGTTTGCGTAGCTTCGGAACCTCCACCAGCACGTAGCGCGGGGTGCCCAGAAATGGCTCCAGGCCATCTCGGAACAGGGTTTCCGCCACCTGCACCACGCCGGGATGATTTTTGCGGTACACAAAATCCATCAGGCAGATCACGACAACCGGAATAAGCTGGTAACGCTTCTCGCCGCGTTTGGATTTCACAATGGCGGCCCGCATGCCGTAGAACCCCAGCCGGTCGGCGAAGTCCACCTCTCGGGCGACCTGCACCTCCACGATGATGGTCATGCCGGTCTCCGTGACGCACTCAATGTCCTGCACCACGCGCTTCTTGTCCCGCTCCAGCCCTGGATGCTCGGTGTTGGTCAGGGCGACGCTCCGCACCCTGGGCTCGCCGATGTCCTCAAACACGGCATTGATCAAACCGAGCAACAGGTCGTTGTTGCGGGGCTCCAGGAAGAGCGTCTTGAATCCGATGTCGGTGAAGGGGTCGAGGAACAGGGGCTCCTCGTTGTTTTGCTCGCACATTTTGTTCTCCTTTGGGCGCGAAACAGATGCGCACCTAGGGGAATAGACGAGCGAGGGGGTAAAGATGTGCATGGGGATGCTGAATGACAGCCAGGTTAGAGGGTAAAGTGCAAAACGCAAAGTGCAAAGTTGTGGCACGAGTTTCGCGTCACCGACGTTGTGGCGAACGAGTTCACGCGGAGACGCGGAGGGCGCGGAGTTCAGCACGACATTTCCACGAAAAGTATGCCGGGTGGTAGGGTTGCGCCTGGGGAATTTTGAACGGCAATCAGGTTAGAGGGTAAAGGTTAGAGGTTGGAGGTCTCAGAGATGCGGCACGAGGTTTGCGGCGCAGACGTTGTGGCGAACGGGTTCACGCGGAGACGCGGAGGGCGCGGAGTTCAGCACGACATTCCGTGAAAAGCATGCCGCTCCGCGTCATCCTTGCAGTAGGCGGGGATCCCATGGGGAACGGGATGGGATTCCCTACGCTACGCTTGGGAAATGACATCGTTCCGGCCCGGTAGTTTGTCGTGTTGGGGTCGATTGCTCCAGAGGTTCGTGAACTGTCTGATTCCGGCCTCGCTGGCCATCCTCCGGTGCGCTTGGCGCTTGCGGAAGAGGGTCACGAACAAAATACAGCCTGGAGGAGTCGTCTACAGCTCAAGCATTTCCGTGGTTTTCCTCATTTCCCTCCAAAAAATCGCGACCCGGCCCTGCGGGCCGGGATAAATACACGCCCTTGCTTCGCTAGGGCGATCAAAAAATGGATATTCGCTTCGCTCATTGCCATTTTTTGAATTTCAGTCCTTGGTGCACCGAAGCGAAAACCCGTAGTTCTCGCCGTTGAAGTCGTACGCGTAGAGGTCCGCGCTGCCGTAGTAAAGGTAGCGGTCCCACGCGTCCGAAGCGCTGTACTCCGAGGCGGACCAGAAGTAGGCGAGGTAGCCCTGACTGCCCCAGACGCCACCGTAGTCGCGGAGGCCCGCAGGCAGGGCGGAGAAACCGTAGGAGTCCGATCCATTGCCGTCGTCGTTCCACCCGCTGGTGCTCTTGAGGAAATACCCCGCCGTGTCCGAACCGCCCAGGTACGTGGCCAGGGTGTTCCATTCCGTGCTGGTGGGCACATGCCAGCCACTAGGGCAAAGCCCCTGGTGGTCCACCGTATCGCTGGAGCCCCAGGTGGTCGTCAGGTAGCTCTCGTCGATGTCCATGGCGTCCGTCCAGTTGTAGAAACGGCCGTAGGTGTCACAGGATGTGGAATCGGAGTGGTCCGTGGTGTCTGTGCCGCCCACTCCGTAGCACCAGCCCGTGGTGTAGGTTCGATTGCCAGAGCCATCGTCCCCGGAATAGTTCAAATTCTCCGCCATCCAAGTTTGACTCCCTATGATCGTCAATCGATATGGCTGTCCATCCCGTTCATCCACAAAGCCCGTATCCACCTCAATGTCCAACGTTGCGGTGTCCATCAGTCCCCAGACATCCCAGGCATAGACGCTAACCGTATGCGTCCCTTGTGTGCCAAAAGAAGTTGTTTGTGCTGTTCCTGTTAGCGCTTTTGTTTCAAACACGCCATCTCCATCCAGATCCCACCAGAGGCTATCGACGTCGTTGTCTTCTGGGTCGGTTAGGCTGCTCAAATTCAACGTAACAGTCTGTGTTGTCACCGGAGCGGTGTCACTGACTGTAATGCTTCCCAACACCGGTGCCCTGTTCGCCGACACGGTGATGGTCACGCTGGCGGTGTCATATAGTCCCCACACATCTTTCGCCCGCACTGAGACCACATAAGTCCCACCCGCCGTGTCCGGGAAAGAGTCGCGCAAGGTCACGTCAGTCGAGGTCGCCGCATCGTCAAAATTTCCATCCCCGTCCAGGTCCCACCAGAGGCTGTCAATCGCATTTCCATCCGCATCGGTGAGTGAGGCTTGAAGGGTGATTGTTTCTGTGATCACTGGCACCAAGTCATTTGCCGTGATCGTCAACACCGGAGCCCTGTTCGCCGACACGGTGATGGTCACGCTGGCGGTGTCATACAGTCCCCACACATCTTTCGCCCGCACTGAGACCACATAAGTCCCGCCCGCCGTGTCCGGGAACGAGTCCCGCACGGTGACGCCCGTCAGCGTAGAGTCGTCATCGAAAGCCCCATCCCCGTCCAGGTCCCACCACAGGCTGTCCACCTGGTTGCCGTCGCTGTCGCTAAGAGCCGGAGCGGTCAAGGTTATGGCCTCGGTGATGAGAAGCGAGGAATCGCTTGCCACAAGATTTCCCAGGAACGGGGCACGATCCGCCACATGGACCGCACGGGTTGCCGTAACCACATTCCCATCGTTGTCCCTCACCGTCAGTTTCGCCGTGTAGGTCGTATCCGCGCTGATGCTCGCAAAGCTATGGCTGAAGGTGGTGTCCACGGAAGACGAGTCGTCATCTGTCCCATCTCCGTTATAGTCCCATTTGTACATCATAATGCCGCCAGCGATGCTATTCGTATAGGTCTCCTCCGCGCCGCACACGCCGAAGGATACCGCCGTGGCAATGTAGCCTTCCAGATCTGTGCAACTGTCGATGGTCGGCGCGCCCTGGAGCACATGCACCGTCATGCTCTGGTAAAAGTGGTGGCCCAGGTCGTCTGAAAACACCACGGTGTAACTCCGGCTGTCCGCAGTGGCAAAATACAGGGCGCAGTCGCCGACGTCTGTTGCGCCCTCCACGGAGCAGGAGGCCGTGCTGAAGCCGAAAGGCGTGAAATCGGCGAGCACCGCTACTGTGTCGTAGATCCCGGTGTAGCGCTCCGTGGTGAAGTCCATCGAAGTGATCTTCTTTGCGTTGACGCGGGTTCCTGCAACAAAGGAATGCACCATGCCCCCCACAATCCCGCCTGCCTCATAGACCCGCGCAAACAGGGTGACCGTGGAACTTTCCGGCACATTGATCTCCGGGATCACGTTGTCCATGTCGGTGAACACCTGGTGCTCCGCTTCCGCATTGTTGTCCTGCCACACATCCACAGTTACGCTGTCCGCGTCTTCAAGGTCGGCCTCTTCCATGTCGAGGTGGTAATGGATGAGCTCCGTGTTCTCCGCGTCGTCGCTCTCCAGCAAAGAGCAGGAGACTAGCGCCAGCGCAAGAAGCGCGCCAATATGGAAACAGAACGAAGCCCTCTCTACCCTTTTCCCTCTACCCTTTACCCTGGCTTCACTGGATGTCGTACTCATCGCTCTTCCCCTCGTCCTTGTTCATGTTCAGGTACAGGATGGTTCCGCCCACGCCCAGACCCACGATGGCGACGCCGCCGATGATCCAGGGCCAGACGCTGGACTTCTCCGCCGTGAGCACGCTGCGTTCGTTCTCCGGCTTCTTCTGTCCGCTGAAGATCTGCGCCATCTCGTAGCAACCACCGCGAAGCACGTCCTGCAATTCGCCCTTGATGTCGATGACATGGCTGAGCAGGTTGTTCCCCTTCTCCACATCCACCATCTTGATGTTCAGGCTGATGATGTCGCCCACCTTGGAAACCTCGCCGGTGAGGATGCGGTCCACGCCCAGAAGTTGTCCCACCTGCACCTGGCACTCCGCGCTGTTGCACGCGCCCGTCTGCTGGAATCCCTGTTCCTGGAGGATGGCATCCATGTTGCGGCGTTCCAGCACCACGAAGGAGTCGGTCTTCATCAGCTCCGTCTCGAAGCGATTGGTTATGCTCTGGATCTCCTCGCGGGAAAACACCTTGTAGCTGCCGGTGAATTCCAAAATGGCCACGTTAGGCTTGCGCCGGGAGGTTGGCCCCTGTGTCCGCGTCGCGGGAATCGACGTGTAGACGTCGATTGCGGAACTGGAACTGGGCGGGAGGCTTTTGACTCCGGTGGATGGGTTGACGGAGGCTGGTGCCGGAGGGACGAGATTCACCGCGGGAGCGGCTCTGGAAGAGGACGACGCCTCAAGGGACAGGGGTGGCATCTGCGCCTCGGTGCTGGAACTTAGAGGAGTCTCCTGTTGCGAGGATGCACCGATATCCATAGAGGAGGATGAGATGACTGCGGAGTCCGGCTGTGCCACTGGGGCTGGGCTGTCCGTGGGGGCTGTTGGGGGCCGGAGCGGATTTACGCTGTCCGCGCCTCCCTCAAAAACTTTGGTGACGGAATCTGGAACTTCGGCGACTGTCTGTGCGGGTTCTTGTGCCCAGAGGTTCATGGCGCAACAAATGCCCAGAACCAATGGGAGCAACGGACGATGGAACATCAAACGGACCTCCTATCCCCGATGGATTTTTGTTGAGAACAAGGAAAATCTAAAATATTCCCCGCTCATTTATCCGTGATCGGGGTCACAGAGCCCATTTTTTTGCTCCTCGTTTGAGCCATTCAGCAGAAGCGATTTGTAAAGAAAGAATGTTTGGGGTGGTTCTAAACCCACCCCCGCCCTCCACCCTGTTGGACGAATGAAAACGAATCCATGCACCAGACCGTTCTGTAAA
Source organism: Fibrobacteraceae bacterium (assembly GCA_035470605.1). Lineage (GTDB taxonomy): Bacteria > Fibrobacterota > Fibrobacteria > Fibrobacterales > Fibrobacteraceae > CAIRAY01. The sequence continues at coordinate 2,521 of DATIQS010000097.1, read as the reverse complement.
ATTTGCGGCCCGGTTTTCGCGTCACCGACGTTGTGGTGAACGCAGCACGACGCTCCACGCAAAGCATCCCGCGCAAACGTGGTGGTGGGCGGGTTCATGCGGAGACGAGGCACGAGGTTTGCGGCGCAGACGTCGTTTCGAATTTAGCCCGTCGCGCCAAGCTTAGCGCACCGCTTCCTTTTTTGACAGGATGAACAGGATGGCCAGGAAGCCTTGCTTCCCGGCCCGGTTTTCGCCGCGCCGACGTTGTGCTGAACGTAGCACGAAATTTCGCGTCACCGACGTTGCGCTGAACGCAGCACGACGATTCTCGTCACCGAGGATGTTTAGACTTAGCACGACCTTCCGCGCTAGGCTTTCCTCTTCGTTTTTCGACGTTCCCCCTCACGCCCCGAACTTGCTATCCTTAGCCGGATGATTCGTAACCTAGCGATTCTGGCTCATGTGGATGCCGGCAAGACCACCTTGTCCGAACGAATCCTTTTCATGGCTGGGGAAATTCGTTACCCGGGAAATGTGGATGATGGTCTCGCCACGTTGGATTACTTACCGGAAGAGCGAGCCAAGGGCATTACCATTGAAGCGGGGATGTCCTCCTTTCGTTGGAAGGAACAGCAATTCAATCTGGTCGACACTCCGGGGCACATCGATTTTGGCGCGGAGGTCGATCTAGCGCTTGAATCGGTGGAGGGCGCGGTTCTTGTGGTGTCTGGAATCAGCGGCGTAGAAACGCAGACCGTTTCGGCTTGGCGCAAACTGCGTGAAAAAGGAATTCTGACCGTTCTCTTCATCAATAAATTGGATCACCCCGATGCTCGTTTAGATGATGTTTTGCTGGATTTGGAGGAACGGTTGGAGGTGAGGCCGCTTCTCTTGAATCTTCCAGATACCTCTTCGTCTACGGGCCGAATGTTGGATGTAATCACCCTGAGTTCAGTGGATCAGGACTCCCAGGGCCGAGAACTCGTGGTGGAAAAAATGGCATCTCCTCCAGAGTCGCTCTTGCGTTTGCGGCAGGAAACCATGGAGGCGGCTTCGGCTGCAGATGATCGGATTCTCTCCCTGTTATTGGAGGGGAAAACTGTTCCTGCGCCACTTCTGGTGGAAGGGCTTCGCGCTTTGTTCCAGCAAGGAGAATATGCCCCATGTTATTGCGGATCTGCGTTGCTTTGTCGTGGAATTCGCCAATTGATGACAAGCTTTGGGCTCTTCTTTTCAGAGACCCCTTCCGAAGAATCGGATTTATTGGGAACGGTTGTTCGTCTCCGCCACGATCGGGAAGGGCGTGAATACGCCTTACTCAAGGTCGAGCGCGATCTTCCCAAGGCGCAATGGCCATTGGGATTTGAATTTCTACGCATTTTTGCAGAATGTATGGAACCCGTGGAGGAAATTCGTTCCAGAGATATCCTAGCGTTACGAACTCAAAGATCAACGCTTGCCCTAGGAGCGCGTTTGAATCTACAGGGAGACGTCTGTGGAGAATCCCCAAGTATCGCCAGGCTTCGTTCAGAGGCTTATCGTCCCTTATTGCATACGCGTATTGAATGTGTGGAACCTACGGATTGGGACCGTGTGGATGCGGGATTGCAGGTGATCCAACGGAGCGATCCTTCCATCCAGGTACAACGCGAAGTCTCCGCAGGAGGCTGGATTCTCAAGACAGTGGGAGAGGTTCAACTAGAGGTTCTCCTTTCTCGTTTGCAACGCGAACTGCATTGTCCGGTGCACTCTGGGCCGCCGGAGGTGGTTCGTTTTGAATGCTTGCGACACCCATTACCCGTACGATCCAGCGATTTTCATGCTCCAGATGGCGCTTATCTTCGAGTTGCATTAAGCCTTGAGCCCGTCTTAGGGCACCGCCGTGTTCAATTGGAATTCCGTTGCCCCTCTGCACCTTCGCCGGAATCAAAAGGCTATGCGGCTGCATTGGCCGCCTTTCAAGAATTCGCAGAACAAGGAGTTTGCGGTTCTGGGGCGTTACGAGGTGTTTTGGTGATCGTTTCCGAATGGGAGGCTCCAGAAGATTGTCCGGCACCTTGGATTAAAAAGATTTGCACCGATTCGATTCGCCTTTTGTTGAGGCCAGAGGATGTTGAAATTCTTGAACCAATTATGTCGATGGAGATGGAGTGTGCACAAGATTATGCGGGAAATCTGATTGGAGACCTTCAGGGGCGTGGCGGAAAAATTAAAGAATTCGGGGGGGATGGAAGAAATGCAAAAATTTTATTGGAAATACCCTTGCAGAACGTCTTCGGCTATTCTACAATTGGTCGCTCAATTTCGAAGGGTACGGCTTCCTATGCTCTTCGGTATGTCGGACACCGAAGCCTTCAAACTTAACCGTTTGTCGTCGTTGGTGTCCCCCAGAAGCATTCCTACCTGAGAGGTACACAATGGCGAAGGAAAAGTTTGAACGGACGAAACCTCATGTCAACATAGGCACGATTGGTCACGTTGACCATGGCAAGACGACTCTGACGGCAGCGATCTGCACGACGCTTGCTTCTAAGGGATT
>DATIQS010000096.1:0-1847 GCA_035470605.1 Fibrobacteraceae bacterium | reverse complement strand
CATGGTGAAGCCCAATGGTGGGGGAGCGACGGAGTTTTGGAGGAGACGGCTGTATTTCGCAATGGTCTACGCGAAGGAATTTCCCGCCGCTGGTACAAAGAACGTATGCGCCGTGATGAAGCGCACTATACCCATAATCGTTTAGATGGGAAGAGATTGGAGTTTTATCCAAGTGGGGAAAAGCAGGCGGAGGAATTTTGGAAGGATGGGATGCCCATAGGCGTCTGGCGCCGTTGGCATCCTAATGAAAAGTTGGCCTTGCTGGACGGATGTCATACGGACCAGGACACCGGGTCGCGAACCGTATTTTCCGAGACAGGCATCGCTCTTGTCTTTGAACAGTGCCGGAAAGGAATCCTGGATGGTGCTCACCTGGAAAAATACACCTCTGGCACGAATAAACTTCTGGGAGCCTATCGCCAGGGGAAGCCCGATGCACACTGGACCTGGTGGCGTGCCGATGGTTCCCTTTGGCGGGAAGAACAATTCCGGGACGGTCTGCGTGATGGAGAACAGAGACAATACAATCTAAAGGGGACATTGTCTCGAAGCTTTTTTTTCCAGAGTGGCACTGGGCGGGTCCACATTCCTTGCCCTGCTCCAGACACCCTGTTAACCTGCGCCGAAACCACCTGGGTCGCGGGGAGGCGCGATGGGCGAACAACCGATCTGGACCGAAAGCAGCAGAGGGTTACATGGCGTTGGTGGCATCAGGACTCACTGCTGCGAGAACAAGTCTGGCGACTGGATGCCGCCGGTTCTCCTCTATATCTTGCCTTGGAAGGCTGTTATGTGGCAAATAAACGGTCAGGCCTTTGGCGAACCTGGTTTCGTAACGGACAGCTGAAGGACTCCCTCTTTTATCGGAAAGGCGAACTGTACGGTCTACAGCAGTATTTTGATAGCACTGGGCACTTGTACATGGCCAAGCGTCATCAAGGCATCAAAAACCAGGTCATCGTAGAAAAACTCGACCCCAAACCCATTTTGCTGTTTTCAAAACCAATCCCCTCTGCGAATGGAAAAAACGGCTCAAGGGAATGATGATCGTTCGGCATCATGGTTGTTCCGATCGAAAAACGTGATTGCTTCTCCTAGCCTACGCCTCGTCCAGGACGTTTTTGAACGCTTTCAACAAAGCCTCTAATTCTCTTCGTTTCGGAAAAACAAAATTTTCTGGACAAGCCAGCACGAACGCAACCGTTTCCATCACCTTTGAGCATCGTAGCATATCTGGAAACGTGCCTTTCGCAGGATATTGATCCAATGTCTGAGATTGTTCCCTGCCGTTTCGATTCCTCTAGACAGCCTACAAACCGGATTCACGAGCCAAAGAATGCTCACTAACCCCAAGGCCAGATAAGCCAAATTCCGCCGATGCAAAAACAGAATTAGGGGTACCTCTAAAAATTCCCGTTTGGCTCATTCCGGCTACGATTGCGCATTCCTGCGTATTCAGTGGAGTATATGTCTCCGTAACCAAGCAAAGCTTTCCTCCGCTGAGGATATGTGCCAGTAACGGCTAAAGCCTAACTGGCATATCAGGACGGAGATATCATCAAAACAGACAAATCCGTCCTCAACCTACTACTCGAGATGATCCAATCAGCCCATTTACAGGCGAATGCCTATTTTTACTCCATGGCTGGCATTTGGCTCTGTTTCGCGATTTTCCATCTGTCAATGTTTTTGACGCGTATATATGGTTGGGAATCCCTGGCAGCGTTCTTGATTCCTTTGTTTGTACTCTGGACCGCAGGGCTGGCGCTTCCTGGAATTCGTGAAAATCGACGTTTTGTGTGGATTGCTGTTGCGTTATGTTGTGCTTGTGGGGGAGACCTGCTTGT
>DATIQS010000095.1:0-8535 GCA_035470605.1 Fibrobacteraceae bacterium | reverse complement strand
CAATTGACAGAAACTGAATAGGGGAGAACTTCGCTTCTTTTCCTATAAAAGCGCACGGAAAACTATATTCCAAGCCATGGCTGTTTCCGTGTCGCTTAAAGATTTGCGCAAGCTCTATCCAGGGGCCAGCGTTCCGGCGGTGGAAAATTTCAACCTGGATGTGGAAGAGGCTGAATTTGTGGTGCTGGTGGGGCATTCCGGTTGTGGAAAATCCACAGTGCTGCGAATGATCGCTGGCCTTGAGTCCCCCACTCGTGGAGAGGTCTGGATCGGTGGTCAATTGTGTAACCAACTCGATCCGAAAGATCGCGACATCGCTATGGTCTTCCAGAGTTATGCGTTGTATCCGCATATGACTGTGCGCCAGAATATGGAATTTGGATTGAAGCTGGCCCGCCGTATGACTCGTGGCGAAATTCAGGCCCGTGTGCTAGAGGCTGCGGAAACTCTAGGAATTCGCTCCCTCTTGGAACGGAAACCGCGGCAACTCTCTGGAGGAGAACGCCAGCGGGTGGCTCTAGGGCGTGCCATCGTTCGGAAGCCCCGTGTCTTCCTGTTCGATGAACCCTTATCTAATTTAGACGCCAATATGCGCGCGCAAATGCGCGTGGAACTAGGAAAACTCCATGCGCGTCTACAGACCACCATGATTTACGTGACCCATGACCAAATCGAGGCGATGACTATGGGGGATCGCATCGTCTGTATGCAAAATGGACTGGTACGACAAGTCGGGCGTCCTATGGACTTGTATGATCAACCCGCGAATGAGTATGTCGGCGCCTTTATTGGCACGCCCCCCATGAATTTTTTGACATTGGACCTGGAAGACCGATCCTTCCGCATTCGGGGAACTCAGGCGGAAATCCCTGCTTCTCCTTCCATGCTAGAAGGAATCGGGGGGCTGAAACAAGTCCGCTTGGGGTTGCGTCCTGAGCATCTGTTTTTAGCGAAACCTGGTGATCCTGCGGCTATTCCCTCCGTGGTGGAGGTAGTGGAAACCCTGGGATTTGAGACTCTAGTGTATGCGGGCTGCGGAGAAGTGAGCCTTGTTGTGCGTCTGCAAGGGGCTCGTGTCCCCGAAGTCGGAGAACGCATTTCGTTGGCCATTCCTGACAAGAATTTGCATTGGTTTGATCCGGCGTCTGGGCTACGCTTGTTAAAGAATCCTTGAACGACGGCTCTAGTGATGAGTGATGAGTGATGAGTGAAAGACAACATCTCCAGTTTCATGGGTTCCGCAAGGTTATGTTGCGCGTGGTCCTTGTCGGGCTGGCCTTTTTGCTCCTTTCTTGTCGGCAGGATGCGCCTACGGGGCAGACACGCATCACCATCTGGGTGTTACCGAATTTCCCGGATCCCCAACGCGACATGGAAAAACTTGTCAAGACGTTCACCCTGGAGCACCCGGGAATTGAAGTTGAAATCACAGTGCTGGACTGGGGCAGTGCCTGGACCAAAATCACCACGGCGGCCACGGCTCAAAACGGGCCGGATCTGATTCAGCTCGGCTCCACATGGACTGCAGCGGTCACAGAAATGGGTGCGTTGGTCCCTTTGGATTCCTTGCTCCTGCGTATGGGCGGAGAAAATGCCTTTGTCGAAGCCGGGATGGAATCGGCAAGACCAAGGGCATCGGATAGCGTCACCTCTCTCCCTTGGTTTTTGGATGTGCGCCCTATGTATTACCGTAAGGACGTCCTGGCCAAAATGGGAATCTCTCCTGATAGCATCCAGAATTGGGATGATTTTGTGCGTGCCCTGACCGCCATCCGAGAAGCGAAACCTGTCGTGGAAGGAAATCTGGTGCTCCCTATCGGATACCCAGGGAAAAACGATTGGAATGTCATTCACAACATGGCTCCTTGGATTTGGGGCGCAGGCGGCGACTTCCTGGATTCCACAGCTACGCACAGCGCGATTGCAGAGCCCGCCTCCATCCGGGGGATCCTTTTCTATCTGAATCTGGTACGGCAAGGATTTAATGAACGGCGCAATCTGGAAAAAAACACAGCGCAGGTGAGTTCGGATTTCGACGAGGGGCGCTTGGCCTTCTGGCTGGACGCGACCACCAAAACCATCTATCTCGACCGCCCCCAATTCCTTGGCGGGACTGGAAAATCCGCCGCGGCTCGCAACTACGCCTGCATGTTACCTCCAACGTCGCCCGATGGGCATGCCCGGTATTTTGTGGGGGGGTCCAACCTGGCGATTTTCAAATTTTCCAAGCACCGTCCAGAGGCGATGCTCCTACTTGAATATCTGGTGGGACGTCCAGATATCCAGCAGCAGATGAGTCGGGCCTCTGGTTTTTTGCCGGCCTTGCGAGAGACCTATGACATGCCTTACTTCCGCGAGAATCACGACCGTCAAGTCTTTCAACGGATGGTGCAGCAAGGGCGCGCCTATCCCTCTGTGCATTACTGGGGCGAAATAGAGACGTCCATCCTTTCACGGCGTTTAGGAAATATTTTCGACCTGATCACCGCAGCGAAACCCGGCGAATGGCCAGAAGACAAGGTCATTCAGGAAATCCGGGCCACAGATACGGAAATCACGCGCTATATCGCCCAGCAACTGGACCATTCTCCCGGTCTGCGGGAGCGCCTCCAAAGTTGGCACCGGAGGCACCCATGAAGCGTGATGTCTGGAGTCGTTATAAATTTCCTCTGCTCTTTATCTCCCCTGCGCTGCTCGGGCTGATTTTGCTGCATTTGTTTCCCATGTTTCAAGGGTTCTGGCTTTCTCTGTTGGAATCCAACAAATCCACGATTGAGCAATATCTGCACGCCCCCTTTGTGGGATTAGCCAACTACCGCGAAATCCTCTTTTCCAGCGACAGTCAAATCCGGCAAGGCTTGTGGGACGCCTTACGCAATACCGTGCTCTATACCGTATTTGTTGTTTTCGGCACCATCGTTTTAGGAATCGGTGGGGCTCTGTTGGTGCACCGCAATTTCCCCGGTCGCTCTGTCGCCCGCACCCTAATGCTCTTCTCCTGGATCATTCCTTCTTATGTGGTCGGTATGTTATGGGGATTCATGTGGCAGCAGGAAGAGGGAATCGTCAATCAATTGCTTTTTGATCGTATGCATCTGGACATCATTACCACCTGGTTCGGCGTGCATTGGGATTACGACACCCTGGGGCAGTTAATCAAGCCGCGCTGGTTGACCGGCGAAAATACCCTCTGGGCCATTATCATCCCCACCATCTGGCGCTTCTGGCCCTTTGCCATGGTCATGTTTCTCGCAGGCTTATCTTCGATTCCTTCAGAAGTCTATGAAGCCGCGGAAATGGACGGAGCCAGCAAAAGCGAACAGTTTTTTCAAATCACTCTGCCTCTGCTCCGGCCCGTTTTGGCCATGATCGTGTTACAGGGAATTATTTCCAACGTTTATTCGTTCAACATCGTCAGTATGATGTTTGGCAATGGAGCGGGTTTTCCAGGTAAATATGGAGACCTGCTCATGCCCAACATTTTCCGCAATTCCTTCCAGATGTGGAACTTTGGGGTGGGGGCTGCGATTTCCACTCTGCTGATGTTAGTCATGGTGGGTGTCGTCGCACTTTGGTACCGTCGTTTCCGAGAGGACCTCTCCAATGAGTAGGGCTGGGAAATCGCGTTGGAACGGCCCGCTTCTGACAACCCTGACTTGGGGATTTGTCGCTTTAAACTGTTTCCCTATTTTGTGGATGGTCTGGTGTTCCCTGATGGGCAACAACGAAATTCTACAGGGCAAAACCATGCCGGATCCACAACGCAACGATGTATTTTATGTGGATTCATTGCCCAAAACAGGTTTACTGGCCGGAACGATCAATGGAGAGCTCTATGCGTATGGTCAGGGGGCAAGCAAAAACGTTCGCTACCTGAACTTAGGGGAAGTGTCCACATCCTATGCCCGCCAGGGAAATAACCTTTGGGCTCTAAGCGCCAGTGGTGGCTTACAACAGGTGGACCTGGCCCATTGGCGTATCGCAAAAACGTGGGGATGGCACTGGATCCGCAGCCAGTTTCAACAAACCGACAAGACGAATTTCATCTTGCCGCCGGAAGGCTTTCGCACTCAGGCCTTGCATCAAATTTCTGGACAGTTGAATAATGAGCCTTGGCCGGCAGGAGCCTCAAAAAGCCTCGCAGAAATCACCGGACTGTCTTTCCCGCAGGACCAAAGCATTGTAGACACCCTAAATCGTTTGCTTGCGGATTCGACTCTGCGAGATAAGTCTTTACAGGCTTTGCGCAATAAGCCGTCCTGGCTCAATCCCGTGATCCCTTGGCTCTTTTCCAAAGAAAGGACCTCGCGGGACTCTCGTGAATTATTCCGGTGGTGTCTGGCGGAACTCTTCCCAGGAGATGTTTCCCGCTTTTTGCAAATCCCTTGGAACGACGTCTGGGTAAACCGAGTCCCTGGGTCGGGGCATGGAACCAGCGTCAGCGAATGTGGCGATGGAAAAATTTGTTTTGCCTTGTGGTGGGACGAGTTTCCAGGCATTGGTGTTTTGGATCCACAAACAAACACCCTTGGCTGGATCACGGCCCGTAAAGGTCTTTCGTCCTCTTCTGTACAACATCTTCTTTCTTTGAACGAACACCTATTATTAGCTGTTACGGATGCTGGTCTGAGTTTGATTGACATCCAAACTCTTAGTGTGGTTTCCAATGTTTTATATGGGGAGTGTGGCCTAAAATATTTGGATGGAAGGGATGTGAGAGTCGCTGCCCTGGATTCCAACAAAATTTTGCTTGCCTATTCACAAGAGGTGATGCTTTTTGATTTTAGTACGAGACAAGGGGAGCTTCTTCCTGTCCCTATGCTGAAAGGCGTCACCTCCGACATTACCGCCTTAGAAGTGGATTCCTCGTTTGCCTACCTGGGAACATCCGAGGGGGTTTTCTCGGTGAATTTGGAGGAATGGTTGGCCTCTGTACAAGACCAAGAAAATGGCATTCTCCATCAAAAACACTACACCCACGTTTTTGAGTCCTCGGATGGAGCTGGCATTGACGCTGTAGTTCATGACATTCAGAGCCAAGACGGCGCTCTCCATTTTGGGGGGCTGCTGGGCCTTGTTTCTTCCTGGGATGTATCCAGTCAAAAACTCCTTTGGCACGCCCAATTACCCGAAGGGCGTTTCAATCTTCATTGGCGCAACTATGAAGATTTGTGGAAAACAATTCCGTTTGGGCGATTCTTACGGAATTCCTTTGTGATCTGTTTGAGTGTTATGCTCATTTCTATGTTCGTCGCGGCCTTATCTAGCTATGCCCTGGCTCGTTTCCAGTTTCCAGGAAAGCGCCTCTTCAATGGGGCGATTCTTGCGACACAGATGGTGCCGGGTATTCTGTATCTGATCCCCATTTTTATCGTTTTTACAGCCGTGCAACAGTATTTTTCTATCCAAATGGTGAATACCTGGCACGGCATCATTCTCGTTTACTCCGCATTTTTTATTCCTATGTCTATCTGGATTTTGCGTGGCTTTTTTATCAACATTCCACGCGAGCTGGAAGAGGCAGCGCTCATTGATGGGTGCTCCCCGTTGGGGGCGTTTCTCCGAATTACGTTACCGGCAGCGTTCCCAGGAATTGTGGCTACTGGAATTTATGTGTTTCTGCTCGCTTGGGACGAATTAATGTTTGCCTGGGTCCTTTGCACCGATACCTCTACCGCGACAATTCCAGTGGGTATTCGTTTATATGTGGGGCAATTTGGGAATCGTTTTGATTTGCTCATGGCGGCGGCCTCGGTCGCTACGCTTCCGGTGATGTTCTTGTTCTTCCTCATGCAGCGCCATATTGTCACCGGATTGACCGGGGGAGCCGTCAAAGGATAACCTATGCCGGAAACCCCACCGAATCAAGCTCTGGAGGCTCGCCTTCTGCAGCTAGAACGCAATCTGATGCAAGCCCGAAAATTGCAGGCACTAGGGCTTCTTGCCTCGGGCATGGCACACGATTTTAACAACGCCTTGTCGGCGATCGGTGGCTATGCTGATCTGTTGCGACGTCGATTTGGGGAAAAGGAGCCCGACATCGCCCGTTACGCGGATATCATTCTTCAATCCTGTGCCCATACAGCGGAGATGGTGGACCGGCTTAAATTATTTACCCGCAAGGATCGCCGTAAAGAATCACTCATGGATGTACATGATCTCCTGAAGGAACTCCAGAGTATCACCGAGTTCGCTCTGCCGTCACGTTATCGTCTGACGTGGGATCTGGGTGCCACGAATCCCTGGATCACTGGCGACCCAAATCTCTTTCAGAGTATCGTGCTTCACCTTCTGGTTTTGGCTCGCGAAGTTTTGCCGCGTGGAGGAAGCCTGACTCTACGGACGACGAATTTTTCGCATCGTTTCCTACCAGAAAACGCTCAACCCGCCCTGGCTCTGGACCTGGTCAGCTCCGATGATCGACTGCAATGGGATCTCCTGAATCGCCTTATTCAGGGAACAGCAGAACAGGAGGAGCGCGCTGGCTTTATTGTCATTCAGGAATACCTGGAATCTCAAACTGGTCAGCTAGAAATTACTCATATCGGAGAAAAAACAGCTCGCGTGCGAATGCTTTTTCCTCTCTCTTTTTCCAAAACCAGAGAAAGCGTTGTGGAGGAGGAAAACATGGCCCTTTTGCAAGGAGAAGACCCTCCCCCCGAAGGTTCTTTTGTCCTGGTGGTGGATGATGAATCTGGAGTCCGTCAGTTTCTGTGCGAATATATTCAATCCAATGGAACCGCCAGCCGAGGAGTCAGTTGCATCGCAGACGCCTTGCAACTGCTTGGACACGAAGAAAATTGTCGCGCTGTCCTTGTGGATCAGCATCTGGCGGAGGAAGATGGACTTCAACTTTGCGAACAGATTCTTTCCCTGGGGCGTGGAATCAAAGTGGGATTGATGACCGGTTATGCCGGTGAAATGGATCCACGGGTCCTGTCTACCCGGAATATCGACCTGTTTGAAAAACCCTTCAACCTCGATCGGGTCAAGACTTGGATCGAGAGCTAAATGGTGGAGATCGTCCACAGTGATTGAACGAATCGTTGGTCGGCACGAAGGGAACCAGCGCCTAGATCGCTGGCTTCGTAAGACGTTTGTTTATGCTCCCTTATCCCTACTTTTTAGTGTGTTGCGGAAAAAGAAAATCCGCATTAACGGGAAACCAGGCAAAGCGCAAACGTTTGTCCAGGAAGGCGACGTTCTCCACATCTATGAAAATTTGCCTTTAGAGCAAGCCCCCTCCCTGGAAAATCGTGGATGGAATTCACAGGTCCCCGCAGTAGATTTGGACCTGGTTCTCAGATGCGATGATTTTGTGATCGTGAATAAGCCCGCGGGAATGCCTTCGCAACCGGGAAGCGGACAGGCTCTCGGTTCATCCCTTGTGGAACAATTGTGGATTTGGGCACGAAACGAATCCCTGGATTTCAAACCGGCTTTGGTTCACAGGTTGGACCAGGAAACCAGTGGCTTGATTGTCGCAGCTTTGACCGGAACTGCCGTGCGTGGATTAAATGCGCGGATTCGTAATCATCAAGTGCGGAAGGAATACCTTGCCCTCGTCTCTGGACATTTAAAAAAAAGTCAAGGAACTATCCATCTCGCGCTGGAGAGGAACGATTCAGCACAGGGCGCAAAAATGCAGGTTGGACAAGGCAAAGAAGCCATTACCCATTACAGAGTAGAGCGCCAAATCGGAGAGCATTCGTTGGTGCGTATCCGCTTAGAAACGGGGCGTATGCATCAAATCCGTACCCATTTCGCCCATATTGGTCATCCATTACTTGGAGATGGACGATATGGCGATTTTTCGCTGAATCGCTCTTGGGCCAAAGAGACTGGTATCCAGAGGCTTTTCTTGCATTCCACGCTTTTGGAATTTGAGTGGAATGGGGAAAAAATTCTGATAGAACAAGAGTTACCAGAAGACTTGGAGGGAGTGACGGATGGAAGGAACTCCTTATTATCCTAGATCCCGCAGTTGTACACAAAGAGTATTGTCTCCTGCCGGAGTGCAATCCGTTGGCGTAGCCTTACGGAATGCTATGCACAGCTCAACGGCTTCAGGCTATGCGCCTGTTTGCCGGGTGCTCTTCACTTTGTGGAATTCAGGCAAAGCCGTCCTCAGGGAGGACTTATGCCAGTAGCAGCTAAAGGGCTCCTCTAAAAATTCTAGCTTCTCCCTATGGCTACATTCGATTATCTAATTGTTGGCGCTGGTTTGTACGGTGCCATTTTTGCACACGAAATGAAAAAGAAAGGAAAGCGCTGTTTGGTGATTGACAGGCGCGGCCATATCGGCGGGAATTGCTATACCGAAAAAATTGCGGAGATCAATGTCCATAAGTATGGGGCTCACATTTTTCACACGTCGGATAAAAGCGTTTGGAATTACATGAATTCGTTGGTGGAATTCAATCGCTACACCAATTCCCCGGTTGCTCGCTGGAAAGATAGACTGTACAATCTTCCGTTCAATATGAACACCTTCTACCAGCTTTGGGGTCTCATCACTCCAGCAGAGGTTCAGGC
>DATIQS010000094.1:0-2712 GCA_035470605.1 Fibrobacteraceae bacterium | reverse complement strand
CATTTCCGCCACGGGGGGGGCTAGGGGGGAAGGATGCGGCTCTGAAGGCTTTTCCGCCATTGAATGTTTCCAATCGTCCTCTTCGTCCTGCGATTGCGGTGAGGGTTGCGGATGGGGCTCAGAAGGAGGCTGCGCTTTTTTGCGCATCCCTTCCAGCAATTTCCCGCCTACCGAAATCGCGATCAAGATGAGGAACGGAAGGATTTCTTCCAGGTGATGCAAGGCTTACCCCTGTGGATTTTCTGGATTGGTGGCACCGCCCAATTGATTGCGCATCTGGGTGTCAGCCTGGATGTTCTTCAAGTTGTAGTAATCCATGAAGCCCATTTTGCCAGAACGCAGTGAATCCGCGACCGCCATGGGGATTTGGGATTCCGCCTCGACAAGTTTGGCGCGCATTTCCATGACTTTGGCTTTCATTTCTTGTTCGGCTGCCATCGCCATCGCACGGCGTTCCTCGGCCTTTGCTTGCGCAATTTTTTTATCCGCCTCAGCACGGTCTGTTTCCAAAATAGCGCCGATATTTTTACCTACATCCAAATCAGCGATATCAATGGAGAGAATTTCGTAGGCGGTTCCAGCGTCGAGACCAGAGCCAAGAACTTTTTTGGAAATAAGATTCGGATTTTCCAGAACGTCCTTATGGGTCTTGGCGGAACCGATGGTAGAGACGATCCCTTCACCCACGCGCGCGATGACGGTTTCTTCCCCGGCACCGCCCACCAGCTTTTGAATCGAGGCGCGCACGGTGATTCGAGTGACTGCCAGCAGTTCAATACCGTTTAGAGCCACGGCGGAAATCTTGGGGGTTTCGATGACCTTAGGATTGACGGACATCTGCACCGCTTCCAGTACGTTGCGACCGGCGAGATCAATTGCCGCGGCTTCTTTGAAGTCCAGCTTAATATTCGCCTTGTTGGCGGCGATGAGCGCCTGCACCACCCGGAGCACGTTTCCCCCTGAGAGGTAATGCGCCTCCAGCAGGTTGGTGTCGATGGGCATACCGGCCTTGCAGGAGAGCACGCGTGCGGACACGATCACCTTGGCGGGTACTTTGCGAATGCGCATTCCCACCAAACTGAAGATGGACACATTGGCCCCAGAAAACAAGGCCTGTAGATAGAGGCCAATGAATTGTAACAGGAAGATGGCTACAACCAGGCCAATGATTCCAGCAGCAATGAGAAGGAATGGTGTCATGCTTTGTCTCCTTGGAATGACAGGGGTTCCACTTTTAAACGATTCTGTGCGACATCTAGGACGCGCACCGGGGTTCCGGGCTCAATATACTCACCTAAGCTCACCGCATCCAGGACTTGGCCCGCGACTTCCACTTTTCCCCAGGGTTTGAGCATACTGGTCGTTACGCCCTCTTTGCCCACCAGTTCTGGCGTTAGGTCGTGTTGCGACTGGAATCCAGCCCCGGAGTCCAGTCCCTGACGATTGGCAATCGGGGAACGCTGAAGCAAACGGAATCCGACAAACAGGGCTATGGGGATAAGAACAATATCCGCGATTAGCAGGGAGCCAAAAAGTCCAGAGGCCGTGGATTGCAACACAAAATACCAGCTTCCGCCGAGGCAAAACAGGGATAAAACAGTCAAAATGCCCGCTGAGGGGACCAAAAATTCGAGAATTAGAACCAGAAAAAAAGCCCCCTGCAGAAGCAAGGCCAAGAGGGTAGAGTGCATCAAACATTCTCCCGAGCAACAAGAATACGATGTCCCTCCACGGCGGTTACGCGCACCGGGGTTCCGATCTCCAAAAAACCATCGCGAGATTGAGCCTCAACAATATGTTCGCCAAAGCGACATTTGCCATTGGGCTTGAGCAAATTAATTGTTTCCCCCACATCGCCCACCTTCAGCAGAGGCGCTTCGATCTCGCGGGGTGAGCTGGCGTCCATTAGGGATTCACCCAGAATCGGACTATAGGATTGAGGAAGATGGGTCAAGACGTAACGACTGGCCACTACGGGAAACACCATGGCGACCAATGCCGACCCAAGTACCCAGGCTAAAACACGCGGCAATCCGTCCAAAGCGAGTCCAGGCACAGCCGGTAGGGGCATTGTATTTTGAGAATCTAGGAAAGCAACGATCAAAGCCGCTGCGAAAAAACCAAGGGCTGCCACCCCAGCAATCCAGGTCCCAGGAAACACCAGCACCTCCAAGAGCACCAAAGCAATCCCCAGTAGCAACAGTGCTAAAGGGAGCTTGTCTGCGAGGCCACTCACATACTGGCCCCCGAAGACCACGGCTAAAAGCGCAATGCCCGCAATCCCAAACATGCCAAACCCAGGCGTCTGATATTCTAGATACAATGCCCCAAAGGCAAGAAGCATCAGGATCGGAGAAATCGTCCCCAGCCAGCGCGCCAAGGTTTCCGCCCAGGAAATTTTTACCTCGCGGGAGGATTGGATCCCGAGGGCCTTTTTCAGTGCGGCATCATCAGGCAGGGTCGCCTGAGAAAAGCCCATTTCCACAGCCTCCACATCGGTCAGAGTCAGGAGTTCAGTCTCGCGCACCAGGGTCTTTTTGGGACCCCATTCCGCTTTTTCCAGATCCGTTAATTCGTCATAATCCTTGGCGTCGAGATAGCGGATCGAGTCGCCCTTTTGCACCTTGACCACCTCGAGTTCCGGGGTCACCATTGCCTGAGATAGGAGTTCTGGGTAATGGTTGCGTTGCGCCAAATTGCGGAATTTCGCCC
>DATIQS010000093.1:0-8096 GCA_035470605.1 Fibrobacteraceae bacterium | reverse complement strand
AAGGGTCTTTTGCTCAATTCAGCATTGACGATTATGCTTCGAAAGCCGCACTGGGTGATTTGACCCTGGGATTTGCCCTGGGGCCCCGCCTGCGTTTTGCCGCCGCCGCGTTTCATTTTGGGTGGGTCGATTCCTTCCGATCCAAGGAAGATGTTGCGCCGATGACTTTGCAGTCGGGGTTATCCTATCGTCTCGATTTGCCCGGGATTTTACGGTGGACGATACATACCGACCTGCGCCGCAGCACGGATGGCCCTCGTGAATACCTGTTCGGCTTGGAAAGTTCCTACCGCCAGGTACTGGTGCTGAGAATGGGCACACGCTTTGCTGGAAGCACAACCCCGACAGTTCATGGGGGCGTCGGATTTAACGTAGGGCCTGTCGAGGTTTCTTACGGTTATGGCTCGAACTCGGACTTGGATGGCAGCCACACCTTTGGTCTGGCGTATCAATTCTGAGCTTCCGCTCATTCATGCGCATGAATGAAACGGCGTACCAGAGTTAAGAACAGATTCAAACTTTCACGCAGCACGACATGACCGCATTCCGGCAAAACTGAAAATTGAGCGCCGGGCCACAGGTTCGCTCCACGTTTGACGAGCCAAGGAGCGGCATAACTGTCCTCTTCACCCGCGAGAAATAAGGCAGGCACGCTCATGGACCGCAGCTCCTGTGGGGTTAGATCGAAATTCATGAGGGCGTCAACCATGGGGATCGCGGATTCCACATTCATACGCTTTATGGAGGCTTCGGCCATCGCTCGGAGCCAAGGCGCATTTTCGCGTAGAAAGCGTTCGCCGAAAATTTGGCACGTTTGCATCCAAGACATGGCGACCACACCATCCCGTACAAGGACATCCCGCCGCAGTTGCTCATAGAGTCGCATCTTCTCGCTAGCGACTAAACGAGCCCCCTGAAGAGTAAAGGAAGATAAACGTTGAGGAAAATCACGAGCCAAAACAGCTCCAACCATACCACCATGGCAGAATCCAATCAGATGGACCTTGGGGATCTCCAACAAGTCGAGTAACTGAAGGACATCTTGAGCATAGAGTTCGTAGGAGTAATTGCCAATCCAACGTTCCGACTGTCCGATGCCCCGATGATCCATACGAATACAGAGGCGATCCGAGGAAATTGCCTCGACCACGGGATCCCAGAAGGGCATGTCTCCAAATAGACCGTTCAGCAGAAGCAACGGGTGTTTGCCATTGCGAGGGCCATCAATGCAATACGCGAGCCGGACACCATCAGAGGCATGAAACGCAAGTGTTTTCATGCCAAAAGGCTAGCAATCACATCCTTACATGGCAGAGACTCCCTATTTGAATGTTGCGCTGAGGGTCGCGCCAGCCGTCGGTGTCCAAATTCGTTTGACGCTGCTTTCCCCATCGCTCCAGCCGGTAAAGGTTTTGCCGGATTCCGCCACCGCAGTCAAGGTAAGCGGCTGTCCAGAGAACCACGTTCCAATGAAGGGCGAAAATGGCAAGGAGAGTCCATTCACCTGAATAACACCGCTACCACTAACAGATAAGGTAGCGGACAGGTCCGCCCCCAAGCCAAAATGATCCCGCATCTGGTTCCGCATCTCGCTCGGACGATCGCTGATGAAAGTTTGAATCCGTGTGAGTTCCTTGTCCATGTAGGAGTAGGAGAGGTTCCAATGATCCTGATCGCGCTCCATTTGGGAACTGATCGCCTCCATCATGGAATCCGCCATGGCACGAACTCGACTAGAGGAGAATTGCCAGGAAAGGAGTAAGGCCAAACGGTTGATGAGTGCGTTTTTGAATTCATCGTTTTCCATTAGATGACGATAGACCAGCGTGGAGGCCGATCCGTTTGGCCACTCTGGGGTTTCGGATTCATTGGAGAGGAACGCAAACATATCTGTGGAAGCCCAACGTAGCGAGTCTGGAGCATTGCCACTCGCAAAGGTAAAGTCCATATCAAACATCATATAGCGGAATTTAGTGAGCGGACTGGTGCAACGCCAAATGTGGTAGTTGTTTGCCGGCCAGTCGGTGTTGTTGGCGTAGATTTCTACCGCTAGATAATTGAGGTAACTGTTAACGTCCAGGAGTGTATCGACATGAGCATAATTTTCTGCCAAAGACATGTCGTTTTCCTCCATGAAGGTTTTCATGTTGTTGAAGTCCGTAGGACTTCCAGAGCTAACGACGTCAAAAGGTTCCAACAGGTCGATGTAATCTGGATCATAGCCGTGATGGGTCTTAGGCCAATTCTTATCCATCTTTTCCACTAATTGGTGCAATCCATAATACGAACCGTTGTAATACACAATCACCGGGCGATTCTGCTGGTGGTCCACATCCAGGCCTTTTGTCAGATTTTGTGCCAAGGCATCGCGGATGTAGTCACTCCCATAGTTTCCGCCATAATTGCGCAGGCCAAACTTGCGAAATTCATCCAGGTCAGAGGCATCAGGGAAGAGAGCGTAGTCCAAATCCTTATCCCCGTATTTTTCACGGAAGGCGATGCCCACCGATTTTTTTGGTTGCATGCGACTGTAGTTTCCGTAGATGTCAAGCCCTCCGTTTTGTTGGAATTGAAGCGAACCGCCGCTTTCAAAAAATTCAATGCTAACCGGCAATTCCCTAGGCATCCAATAATTGGCACCATAGTAGGGTTCTTCGGAACCTGGGTCAGGACCATCCTCATAAATTCCCGTATCCGCATTGAACATCGCTCCAGGGTCTACGCCGATGGAAACCACGGGTAGGGTGGCACTATCTGCGATGAAATAGGAACGGGTGCTGATGTCGCTAGCCAGAGCGCCATCTTTGATCGTCACGCTACGCAATACGGTAGAGGAGTCGATGAGAATGGGCCCCGTATAGGTCGAAGAGGACTCCGTGGGGATGGCTCCATCGAGGGTGTAGTGGACGGTGCTATTCTCCGGGACATCAATGCTGACAGAAACAGAGGAATCGTAGAATCCAGCTTCTGTAACGGAGAGCGCCTCAGAGGCCTGTTCCGTCACCGCAATCCCCTGGGGGGTGCCATAAGGTGTGGGAGGAGACAAATAGCCGGAATTTCCCAGACTGTCTCTTCCCCAAGAGCGACCGGCAGGGACATTCGGGTAAGCGAGGGTATCCCGAATGCCAGAACTGTCTGTCAAATAAAGAGTCCCACCGGACTTGTCCAGTTCAAAGCTCGCGTGCATACGTATAGGGGCTTTATACGCGTATACGTCGCGGAAGGTGAAACGGGTGGTAGTCAGATAGGTGGCGATTTCGATCCGGAGCCCATAAATATGCTCCAGATCCGGGAATGTGGTCCCTTGTGGAAGGGCGATGCGGTATTCGGTGTTGGTGTCCCCAGTTCCGGTCAAGGTGGCAGCCCAGCCCAGCCATTCGTCGTAGTCGGGTTGTGCCAGGCGCACAATCAGTTCCCGAGAGGCCTGGATGTAGCCACGGATCACCAAGGTGTTCGTCCCGGAAAGGTCCACCGTATCTGAAGAACTGTACCCTTCGATGCCCATGAACACGATCGCCGAGGCCCAGTCCAAAATATCGGAATTGTCCCCCAGGGTCAAAGTGGCAGAAACCACATTATTGCCATCCTCATCCTGATCAAAAATTCGGTCATACTCATATTTTCCCACAGTACTGTTCCCCGCCGGATCATTCTGGTCGTCCGCCCAGGAATATCCTATGCCCGTCATCAGGTTGATGGAATCAGAAGCGGCTTCCGTGGTGGTGATGCTCTCTCCAGAGAGAAACACCAATTCGTAGCTTTTGGGCTGCACCACCAGATGGCCAAAACTCCAGCGCCAGGGCTTAGACAGGTCATTCGTCAAGGAATACCCATACAAATCCACCGCAGTATCCGCTGGATTGTAGACCTCTACCCAAGAAGGTGTTTTCCCCAAATGGTCCTCGTAGGAGATGTTGCGGGGAGTTACTTCAGTAAACTGTACCGGGGCACTCCCCACATAGACTAAATCGGCGTCCTCCTGCGTGAAATGAGGATAATCCGTGCTGGTGCATCCCCAAAAGGAAATCCCGAGAAATCCTGTTAGAACCATTTTCCGCATATTCATAAGCAGCACACCCTAGGTTGAAAATCTTTTCGAAATATCTCATCAAATATGCGATTCCGATGCATTTCTCAGGTCATATCACTTTGCATTTTTGCATCTTCGCCTATTTTTCAATGATTTGTGCGGTTGCTCTTGCAAATTCGCGAATCCCGTTAACATGGCATGCAGGACTAGAATTGGTGGATGAATATGTATTTCAGGTAAAAGGCAGGGCCTCAAACTCCGGGGCCACAAAACCTGGATTTCCATAGGTCAATTCTTCACGAGTTCCAAAGCGGAACAAATTGCCGCCGGCAGCCTTGAGTAAGGCGTGTCCTCCAGCAATATCCCACTCGTGCAGGGATTTGTGACGCGGATAATAGTCCCCTTTACCCTGCGCGAGCCAGAGAAATTTTAGACAAGCGCCTACGGTGAGGCGCCGGATGGGTTCAAGAGACTGGAGATGGGCCTCCGTCGCTGAATCCTTGTGAGAGTATGAGCAAAGCACGGCGGAGGGCTTCCAATCATCTGGGCTCACCGCCAGGACCAAGGATTCGGCTTGTTCTCGGCACGTTTCTGCCAACGCCAACGCCTCCTTCCAGGAAGAAACCGCCAATAATTGAGGGTCCAACCGAACGGCAAAAGCACCGTGATCCACCTCCCCCCAAGCCACCCATCCCAACAAAGGAGCCACCAAAGCACCCTCTTGAGCTTTGCCACCAACAATTTTTCCAAGACTAACCGCGAATTCACCACTGCCTCGTATAAATTCGCTTGTCCCATCTAGTGGATCAAGCAAATAAAACGAATCTGGAACACACTCGGGAAGAGGAGCCTCCTCACTCACCACAGGGGTCCGGGGATCTTGTTGCCGCAGGGCTCCATCAATCGCGGCATGAGAAGCCAAATCGGCATCGGTGACAGGAGACCGGTCACTTTTGGAGCGAGCATTGGCTGCGGAGTCCAAATGGGCGCGAATCGCCGACGCGCCAAGCAAAGCAAAGGGAAGAATCATAAAAACCTATTTCTAAGAATAGTCCTAGAAAAATGGGTTCGATTCCTTTTGAAGGGCGCGGAATTCAGGATCATTCCCACAATTGACGTCTGCGACGCTCCTCCACAAGACTACGGATCAACGATACAAGTTTTTTGTCCTGACAGAGTTCCTCCGCCAACATGGGCATCCGCCAACTCCAGTTGTGCGGCCCAACAGTACCCGGCACATTGATCCGATCTCGACTGGCATCTCGCGCGATAAACTGGGGAGACAGAGACAGATAATCTTGTAGTGGAAGAATTGCTAAAAGCGAATTTCCCGTGAACAAATGCCGGATCACCTTTTCCACAACTGCGGTGGATATTTTTGTCGGCGGCACATCAGGGGCGTTGAGATATTTCCAATACAGGTTTCGATCGAAATCCTTTTCGTTCCAGAGACCCGTCAGGGTAGAGGTATCATGACAGCTAGTGGAACAAACAGAGAGCCGCGGATAATCTCGGGGAGCAATATAAGGTTGTCCAGGCTCCTTCCAGAGGCGAGTCCAACGTTCGATCCGCAGGGACATAATGTTTAATTCGCGCAAGACTTCGGGAACGCAATCGGGAATGACCCCCAAATCTTCGGCGCACACCAGCATGTCGGTTTCCTCCGCCATGACCTGGAGGAGTTGCAAGCCATTATCTCGCCAAAGAGTTTCTTGAGAGCGAGCGTTTTCTTCCAAAATGCCGCGCAACGTATGTTGCTCGTGTTCTGGCAGAGTGCGCAGCACCGGAGAGTCGTACCAATACCAGAAAGGCCAGTAATTCTGCCCATCCTTATTGGGTAAGAATACGCGATTCCAATAAACCTGAAGCAATTTATCCTTAATGCTCTGGGGCTCCGGCAAATTCACCAGAGGGCCCTCTGAGGCGAATTTCTCTCGCAGACGGAAGCGCCCGTGTCCGATCGAATCGAAATAGGTGGAAAGGATGCGATCCGTTTCACCTTGGAAAAGTCCTCCGAGATAATCCCGATCAAAATTTGGGGAAATCAGATATTGTACGGTTCCATCCTGAATTCCATCTACCGCTAGGCGCTTCTTCGTCACAGGATGCGCGGGTTGGAAATGTCCCATAATCCCCGTAACCTCAGACTTGGGAACCGTCCAGATGCGGAAGAAGCCTAGAACATGATCGATGCGATATGCGTGATAAAATTTGGCGGCTTGTCCGAGACGGCGTCGCCACCAGATATAATCGTCCTTGGCAAGGGCATCCCAACGGTAGGTTGGAAAACCCCAATTTTGTCCAGAATAACTGAACATATCAGGAGGGGCACCAGCGCGGTTATTCAAATCGAAATATTTCCGGTCAGCCCAGACATCCGCGCTGTCTTCATTAATCAAAATAGGGATATCCCCTTTCAGTTTGATCCCTTTGGAATCCAGTGTGGCAATGGCAGTACACAATTGCTGTTCTGCGATGTATTGCATCCAGGTTTCAAAAAGAGCGTCTACAGGAAATTTGGACCACAACGTCTTAATCGTACTGGATTTCGGGTCCTGATAGTCCTTCCAACTCCGCCAACTGTTTTCCCCGTTCTTTGCTTTGAGCAAACAATAGGCGGCATAGGGCCGGACCCAGGAATTCTCGTTGACCCAGTTCGCAAGGGCCTTATCCTTCTGCAAAGCATTTTTTTTTGCGTCGAAAATTCGGCGTAGAAGTTGTCGCTTATGACGAACCACTTCATAAAACGCGACTTGCGGAGCCGAATCGAAAAGCGCCTTCGCTTTTTGAATTTCCGACTGAACCACATCCGCGCCAGGAACCTCCTGTAGTCGAATGTACGCGGGATTCAGGGCAAAAGCGCTACGCGCGCTATAAGGAGACGCCTCTTCACCAGTGTCATTGATCGGCAGAAGTTGGATCAAATCGAATCCAACGCTTTTCACAAAGTCGCTGAATGGGATCAAATCCAAAAATTCACCGATTCCAACGCTGTTTTGGGATCGGAGGGAAAAAATGGGAATGGCAAGGCCTGTCTGAAAAGTCGTAATCGTTCCGTATCGCATGTCCCGAAAATACTATGGATTTGCGATTTTCGCAAGAAATGGGCACATTTTCTCGCACCTAAATCAGGGAACGGCGCCAGAAGGCGTTATCCAGCTTCAGGCCGTTTCTCCCCAAAAAATCCTGACAGAAAACAAACTATCTTTCGCCCTTGAATCCAAAGGATTCCAGAACCTAGAAATTCGCCTATTGAAGGAGGATGGTCTGTGATCTTCAAAAAAAGAACACTCATTTTTATTTACATCCTGTTCGCTGCATTGTGGGCTCAACCCGATTCGTTGCCTAATGTTTCCTCGTCTGATTCCGTTTCTGTTGATGTCCTACAAGCGAAACCCGACACCAGTGCTGTGGATTCACCCCTAGTTGCCTCTTCAATAGAAGATTCCGCCCCTTCGATTCCCAGTATCGCTGTCACGGATAGTGCGCCTTTAATCCCCGTTTTCCTTTTGCCATCAGAGGTGGAGCACTTCTGCGCCACAAAGGCCATCGTAGACTCCCTTCCTGTTCATCTAGAGGCCCAATTCCTCGCAGATCGTTTCCCCTCATCAGGAGACACCAGTGGGAGTATGGTGATCCAAGTCTCCGCCAAACGGAAGGAAAAGGAAAAAACCTGTGAATTCTTACTCACGGCAAACGCCCTGATCCCTCCAGATACTTTTTCCACTGAAATGCGCAAATCCTTTGATCCAAAGGACAGCATATCCTGGGGAAAGCTGATCCAGGGGGCTCCCCAAGAACTCGCCCGGAGATTTCTTCTGGCAACGCGAGGCAATTTATCCATTTCTTGCTCTGAGGAAGGCTCCGTCGTTAAGATGGATGGCGTGGAGGATTCGTTTCCCTGTCCGACGCAGTTCACAAATCTGCGTCGGGGCAATTATCGGGTGACTGTCACCAACCCAAGCGGATGGGATCCCAAGGTGGATTCCATTGGCGTCCGGCCTCAACAAACCGCGCAACTGCAAATTCAACTGCAGCGCTCCCAGGCTTGGCTGGACTCTGTGGA
>DATIQS010000092.1:0-4399 GCA_035470605.1 Fibrobacteraceae bacterium | reverse complement strand
GGACACCCGTATTTTCATCAATCTCTTGGATCCAAATTTGCACCCCAGGGAAATCGGTCAACAAACGCCCCTGATCGATAAATGCATGGGGTTTCATACGAGAAATTGCCGACATAAGGGCCGCGGAGCGGTGATTGGCCTCTGGAAGAACCCAGTTATTGAAAATCACCATGAGCACAAAAAGCAAACTGGCAACCACCAACACAGGGCGCATCAGGGACAATGGAGAGACCCCTGCGGCTTTAAGTGCGGTGATCTCCTGGTCGGCGGATAAACGTCCAAAAGCCATCAGGCACGCCGCTAACACCGCCATAGGCACAGAAAGAGCCGTCATCCAGGCGAGATTGAGAACAAAGACCTCCCCCACCACTCGAATCGGCAATCCTTTGCTCATGACCTTGTCTAGCAAGGTGACTAAGAAATCAATCACAAATAAAGAGGTAATTACCCCTAGGGCAGCAAAAAACGGAGCGATGTGCTCACGTAAAACGTATCGGACCAGGATCATCGCGGCCCGGCCTTCCTGGGCACGAGCCCGTCATGGAAGCCTAACTCATCATTCATTGCTTTACTCATCAATTCTGGAGCCCGGCTTAGCCATTTCTCTCTTTCTGCCGATATACTCTGGACAGGGACAAATTACTACCTTGTGCGGGAAGTCAAATGCGTCAAAAGCAATACCAAATTACCTATTGGAACGCCCGTTTGCAATCGGGATTAGGCTGGTTTTCTGTTCTGAGCCTGCTTCTGCTTTCCTGTGCCCCGAACCAACCAGCTCGCAACCGCGACGCCATGCTTCCCGAGGTGGATGTCCTGCAACTCAAGGAAAACGGGGATGTTGCGCTGAAACTTGCACAGCAATGCAAGGCGGAACTCGACAATTTGAATGTGCGTGTCACGGAATTGGAGCGCACGGTTTCCCAACTAAATTCAACCGTTCAATCTTTGCCTCTGGCTCAGATGGAGGAAATGCAAGGAGAACTTGCGGTTCTTCGTGAGGAACTGGTTCTCTTGCAAAAATCCATGGAAGAACGGAGTACGGCAGTCCCAACCTTCAACCCAAACGTCAAGAAAAAGACCCCGGAGGTCGAATCCCCTGCACCAGCAGAATATCGTTCCGGCCTAGCGGCTTTTGAAAAAAAATCCTATACAGAGGCAATCCGACATTTTGACCTAGTAGAGGTGCAGTCTTCAGAGAGTCCTTGGGCGGATGATGCTTGGTTCTGGACCGGGGAATCCTATCTTGCCCTTGGGGATTATAACCGAGCCGTGAGCGCCTATCAAAAGGTATTCACGTTCACCGGCACCGATAAAGCAGATGACGCCCAATTCAAGATTGCTTATTGTTTTGTCAAAATGGGTGACCGGAGCCGCGCCGTCGCCGAATATCAGAAAGTGGAAGTCCTTTTCCCGGAAAGCGAATATGTTATCAAGGCCAAAGCCGAACTTCAGAAACTCCAGTCCAATTAACCTTCTCGTAGGAGGCCTTGGCATCCTTCTCCTGGCGAGTTGCTCCTCCGCGCCACCCAAGGATCCCCTATCCCTATGCGGCGGAAAATTTGACAAGCTCGAACAGCTCTTCCAAAAAGGCAAATACAGCAGCGTCGTAGACCCTGCGGAGGACATCCTTAATACCTGCCACGGCACGGGTTATATGGAACAGACTCAGTTCATGTTGGCGGAGAGTTACTTCCATATGGAAGACTGGATTGAGGCTCGTGGCGAATACACCACGTTTGTCATGAATTTCCCTTCATCGCCCTACGCGGAAACAGCGGAGTTCCGCAAGGCTCTTTCCTCTTACAATATGTCCTATAATGATATGCGCGACGAAAGTCCCACAGGCACAGCCGTCCGCGACTTCGAGGATTTTGTAGCCGATTATCCTAGCTCGGCGTTGCTGGATTCCGCGAATAGGTATCAGGACTCGTTAGCCGACCGTCTGGCGGAAAAAGAATTTCAGATTGCCAAACTCTATTGGCGTATGGGACATCCATTAGCCTCTGCCATGTATCTGAAAACCTTCCTGTCCAACTATCCTCACAGCTCCCGTCAGTACGAGGGGCAACTGATGCTAATTGATTGCTATATCAAACTCGAACAGTTTGATCCCGCTCAGACCTATTTAGATCATCTGGCGGTGCTATTCCCAAAATCGGAAAAAGATCGGGCATCACGGCAAAAGGATTTGACTAAGGCAAAATCCAAATATGAAGCTCGTCTCAAGAAAGAATTGCAGGAAAAGCAATTCCGCAAGGAAGACGCTCTCTAACATCGTTTTGTGGAAGCCGAGCCTCTCATCGGCTGGGACGTCAAAAACTACGCACAAACGATTATTTTAAACCCGCTGAGGTGTCTTCGGCATGCCAAGAGCTGCGGACAAGCGGGGCGCTTTCACATCGGGGGATTCCCAAACGATGCGCCTGTTCTGCATAGGACTGGAAGACCGAAGGTTCCACATAACGTTGCACGGGAGTATTTCGTGCGGTGGGTTGCAGATACTGGCCGATGGTGACAATGTCAACCCGAGCTGCGGCCATCTCCTCAAGAAATTGCAAAACCTCTTCGTCTGTTTCACCAAGCCCAACCATAATGCCAGTCTTGGTGTAAAAGCCACGCTGATGTGCATGTTCCAAAATCTGTGTGCTATGCTTCCAATTGGCGGCTTTGCGGATGGTTCGCTGCAACCGAGGGACGGTCTCCAGATTATGATTCAACACATCAGGCCCCGCCTCCAACACAGCATCCAGAAGTTCCGTTCGCCCTTGAAAGTCGGGCGTCAAGGCTTCGATGCGCAAACTAGGAACGACCGTCTTAGAGCGCCGAATCGTCTCCGCCCAAATCTCTGCGCCCAAGTCTTCCAAATCATCACGGTCTACACTAGTCAAAGTGAGATAGCGGATTCCCATGCCTTGTACGGCGTTAGCGACTCGTTCGGGTTCTGCTAGGTCCGGCGCGAGCGGGCGACCGGAATGAACATTGCAAAAGCTGCAAGATCGCGTGCAAATATCCCCGAGGATCATTAACGTCGCGACACCCCGTGACCAGCATTCTCCTTTATTCGGACAATGCGCGGCATCACATACCGTATGCAACCCCTGAGCCTGTATTCGACGGGAGAGATCACGATAAGCAGGGCCTCCCCCCACAGAACCCTTTAACCAGAGCGGCTTGCGAAGGGGAATCACTGGAATGGGGTCCGGAAATAAATCACACGGGTCCTGGCAATATGGTCATGAAGCGCCCGGCGTTGGGGATCAAAAAGAATGATCAGAAAACCCAAGCCCAAGGAAATCGCGGAGAACCAAAAGGAAAAATAACGGCCTAATGCATGAGCAACGCTCAACGGGTTTCCATCGGCACTAATGACGCGGAGTCCCATTAGCATCTTACCCGGGGTGCCTCCATATCGCGATAAGAAATAAACCTGATAGAAGGCCTCTAACAACAGCCCAGGAATATTGATGAGCATGGAATCTCGCAGAACATCTTCAGGAATATGGAAAAAGAAAAGGTAGAGGAACACTAGCCCCGCATTGATTGTTCCCAAAATCATTAGATCCACCATAAAGGCAGCCAGGCGAATGCCCAACGAGGCATAATGCTCCAAGGGTTTCGCCATTTGTAGGGGGGGCACCGTTGATTCGGTCACTGCAGGGGTTGGAACCTTTTCCGCCTCTTTGCACAAAGAGCAGATCCAACTGTTGTCTCGAAAGGTCATCTGGGATTCCGGCTGCACAATCCCGCAGACGGAGCAGCGGTGTTCCGAAGAGTTTCCGGGAAAATCAGGTGCAATACTTTTCCAGGGAAGCCAACTCACCAATCCTGGATACCAAACCAGATCATCCTTTTCTAGGCGCCCCTGCTTGGCCAAATCCTCAATTTGTACCCGTGTTAAAGGGCCTTGCCGACGGGATTCTTCCGGCAATTTTGAGTCAATATAAAACCAATTATTTTCCATCAGACGGAAAAATAGGTAACTTTGGCCGATGAATCTCTTCAGACCTGGCCAACGTTGGGTAAGCCAGACAGAATTGGAGCTGGGGCTCGGACGGGTACTCAAAATCGATGTTCGGACGGTGCTTTTTGAGTTTCCCGCCTCTGGACAGCAAAGAACTTATCGCAAAAATGGAGCCCCTGTCCAGCGATTCCAACTCCAGGAAGGCGAAATGGCGCGCTCCATCAAAGGAGAATCGTTCCTCATCGAGGAGATTCAGGAAGAAAACGGAATTCTCATATACTGTGGCAAAGGAAAACGGCTTTCCGAAACGGATCTCCACCATCGGATGAATGCCCGCAGAGACAACCTTTTTGAACGTTTAGCGGCTAATCAGGCCGATCCTAACCAGCATTTCCTTCTGCGTACGTCGGCTCAAGTCCTTCGCAGCCGTTGGTTAGC
>DATIQS010000091.1:0-9322 GCA_035470605.1 Fibrobacteraceae bacterium | reverse complement strand
TATCTTCTGTCATTGTCCCGGAAAGATCCGTTTCTACGAGACGCAACATAGCCAATTGTGTCTCTGGATTGGAGGGAAACGAATATAGCAGCGTATCCCCGGTTGCGGAGGTATCGATCTGCCACAAAGTTTTATCAGTCGTGTCCTGAAGCAACACCTGCCAAACCCCTGAAAAAGAATCACCATTCACTCGATCCACCTCACGCACATGGCGAATCAAACGCACGGGCACGCCAGGGGGCACAGTCAAATAGGAAGGATCATCACCGTGACGCCAACGTCCCACCAGCGTGTCGCGATATTCACCATCCTGATAGAATCCCACAGCGGAAACGGAGTCCAAACGCGGCTTGTGATTCGGAAGAAATCGCAGCATTTGTGACAGGGTCGTATCCGGGTCCTGAATGGACAAGGTGAGAGTATCTGGAGTGAGTTCCAAGGAATCCCCTTCAGGTAAATTCGCCGGGTTGCGGTCATAGAGATCCCAGGGGATCCAAATACGAGCCGTGTCTGTAAGCGATAACGTGGTGGAACCAGATTGGTTACTCCCCGAAAGTCCACTGATCGTCCAAGAGACCGTCAACGAAGCATCATTGGAATCAGAGGCTGAGACTTTCACCAAGGCGGAATCATCCATTTGAACCCGCACAACCGCTCCAGTCGTCACAGCGGAATCCAAAGAGCCACCTTGCCCATCCTTCCATAAAATGCGTAAAGCATCAGAAGGAAGCTTGTTCAAATATCGCAGCAAGAGGGGCCGAGCGTCTCCTTCCCAAAGGCTATCTTGCGCAGAGAAAGACAGCACCAAACTATCCGCCAGCAAGTCCTGTGGCGAGATCAAGAGAGTTCCACTGAAGGAACCATCCCCTGTTCGAGTCAACCCGGACACGTCCTGGGAAAAGGAAAAACTCTGGGCGACACCATTCCGAGGACTGACGTAACTTGTGCGCACATGAAGCGTCAAATCAGCAGGGTTGTCCAAATCCCAAGCGGAAAAGAAAACCCACACCGAATCGCGACGATTCACCACATCATAACGCGTGGTTTCAGAAAAGCTCTGAAGAGAACTTTGAGATGTTCCCACACGCACCCCGGTAATCTGAGGTTTACGGGGTTGCAAGTTCCAGACGATTTGAGCGGATGTCACCTCAGGCGTAGTGAAACTATCCACCCTTGCCATTTGAATCCGATAGCGCCATGTCGCCGAAGCCTCGTAAGCCGTAGAACCCGGTGTTGCGACCAAGGTGTCATTTCGCGATAAGAGGAGCTGGGCATAGGTGGTGGAAGTCCCCGATAAGCTCGTCGAGAGAAAACGCACCGAATCTCCGCTTTCCATTGTGTAATCCACCGAGTCCCCTCGCAAATCCAGCGCCTGCGAAAACCAAGTTGCTGTATCAAAATAGACATCACAATTCCGATAGCCCGCTAAACGAGCATTTCGTTCCTGATTGAACCCCAGAAGCAACGCGCCCGCAGAATCCAGTGCTACAGCAACCCGACCTGGCTGCGATAAGTGGCGCACATGCTGATAGCGGGAATTGGACGTCGTGGACATCGGGGTCGCATACCCATCCGCCAGGGTGTTAAAGGTCACTCGACCATAGGAAACCACCATAGAATCTGTCAGTGTGGTTCCAGAACGCCGGAAAACGACAGCCTCGGGAATTTTGCCATCCGTTGTATCCCGGAAAAAGGAAAAAGCTACCCAATTTTGATTCACAGCGATATCTGGAAAACGACAGCGTTCTCCCGCTAGACTGACTACGGTTTCGGAAGAAACCGAAGGAGCCCCCCCGCTGATATCCACCATGCGATAACAGATTTGGTTAGATCGCGCATAAGCGACCAAGAAGAGATCTTCCTGCAAGTTCTGAATCGCAAAATTTCGGTACAGGGTATCCATCGTCGTCAGCCCCGTATCCAAAGTTGACGGAAAGGAGGTCAACGAGCCCAACCTCGTAATAGTACCAGAAGAATAGCTGCTATCGTATGCCTGTAAATATAACGTTTGGGCGCTATAGTTGGTCCAGCCGGCTAGCACGCGTTTGTCCGAATCCACCGCCACCGCAACATGATACAGGCCGACATGAGCCGATGATGTTCCAGACGAAACCGCTTGGCTGTCAATCGCATAAATACTTGTATCCGTAGGCCTCTCCCAACGCACAAAAATCTTTGCCGTATTGCCATAGGTTGTCTGAGTCCGCGAGGGACCATGAATACAAACAACATCTTCCATACGATCATCCAGGGCGGCAAAGGCAACTCGGAGATAGTTAAAATCCAACACCGTACCCCGAAGGTAAGCGCCCGATGGCCACTTTAAAAAATGAAAATACGTCGCTCCAGTTGGGTATGGATCGTTCCAGGTGGAATAGACCACAGGCCCGGACTTGACCGTGTCATTACTCCATAGAGCAAGCCAACGGCTCGAATTTGCCTCAAAATGAGCAAACACGGGAACCGGATTGGGCTTATCCCCAGAAGCATAAATATCCGCATAAACGTCTTTGTAATGAAAATTATTGGTCCCTGCTGTGATCTGATTGGATAAGGTTTTATTCAGCAAGTCCACCGACCAGAGATAGTGGTGATTCGCAGAAGGATCCGGCCCTCCAGAAACGTTATAATAATGGAGATACAAAGCTCGGAAAGAGCCATCCTCCGTTGCAACCACCAAAGGATTGGCACCATAATTTTCATAGGAGCCTGATTCCGTTGTGGCATCATTCAACGCCGTGTCCAAAACCTTCAGAAACAAACTGGTTTCGACACCAACTCGCAAGCCCGTGGAAAGCCCGGTATCCACCTGTAAAGAATCTGTTTCTGCGCCACCAAAATCATCCAACATGAAAGCCGTATAGGAACCCGCCCAAGAAAAAGCGACGGCAAAAAGAAGCCCCTGGATCAAAAAAGACGACAAAGGATTCCCTCTTGATCTGAAAAAATGGGATCGCCTTGTCAAATCGAAATCACCCATGGCCCAAGTTCCCTTTAAGCGAGTCAAGTCGCCTGGATGCGAAGAAATTGTTGGGAGCCAAAGTCATCCAACTGCCTGGTTTCCTGTCGATTGGCTTGTTTACGAAAGGATTCGTGTTGCCGTTCTCGCAAAATTTCTAAAGCCCGTGCGGCACGATTGCGTTCAACGAGGGCATTACGCGCCTCAACCACCTTGCCCTTAGCCTGTTCAATTTCTTTTGCCTTTCGAACGATCACCCCCTTCATAAAATCCAAATAGGCGATAGTCCGCATAATGCACTCTCCAGATCCCTGAGCAGGCCGCGCCTTCTCCAGCTCCCCATATTCCTTTTGCAGGGCTTGAAGTTCCGACTCCAACTGATGCTGTACAGCCAATTCCTTGGAAAGGGCGATTTGTGCCTGTTCCTGCAAATGTTGCCGATGTTCCAGAACCGACTGCAACGAAAAACGGAATTTTTGGCTCATTCTCCCCATAGAATGCAAAATCTGGGCCGCAAAAACTAGAGAAACTTGAGGAGTGTATTTAACCCGCTCCCGACTGCCGCTGACGCTTCAGATTTTCCAACTCCTGCAATCGCTGTTTCAACTCTGCTTCGCGGCCATAAGGAGTCGGCTCGTACAAACGAAGGCCCAGTAGCTTTTGGGGCAGGTGGTCCTGGCCGGAGTATGCGTCCGGGGAGTCGTGGTCGTAGAAGTAGCCGTTGCCATAGCCCAGTTCACGGCCGGTCTTGTTGACCGCATTGCGGTAGGCGCGGGGCACAGGCAAGGTGCCGCTCTTGCGCACCACTTCGTCCGCAAGCATTGAGGCCTTTTCCAGGGAATTGCTTTTGGGGGCCAGGGCGAGGTACACGGTGATTTCATCCAACGCAAGCAAGCCTTCGGGGACGCCTAAAAAATCGTACGCCTCGCGGCAGGAAGTGGCGAGCTGCAGGGCTTGTGGATCGGCCAGGCCAATGTCCTCCATGGCCATGCGGATCAGGCGACGCAACAGGTAACGCGGGTCTTCGCCACCCTGCAACATGCGATGCAACCAATAGAGCGCCGCATGGGGATCGGAGCCGCGCACCGACTTGTGCAAGGCGGAAATCAGGTTGTGGTGCTCGTCGTAATGGCGGTCGTAACGCAGGGGCTTGCGGTACTGCAGGCGCTCAAGGGCCGCGTGGTCCACATGGGTCTCGGCGCCCAGGGCCTCTGCAATCCATTCCACCTGGTTGAGCAGAAAACGCGCGTCCCCATCGGCCTGGGAAATGATCTTCGCCACGGCGTCGGGCTCCACCTGGATGTCCGGGCGCAACATGCCGCGGGGATGGTCGCGCAGGGCGGACCAGAACAGGCGGTCCAGGTCCTCAGGGGTAAGCGGGGAAAAGAGAATCAACTGGCAACGCGACAGAAGCGCGTTGTTGACCTCGAAGCTCGGGTTTTCGGTCGTGGCACCGATGAGCGTCACCGTGCCGTCCTCCACTGCGCCGAGCAGGGCATCCTGCTGGGACTTGTTGAAACGGTGGATCTCGTCGATGAACAGGATGGTACCGCGCTCCTTGTCTGCGCGCGCCTGGGCGATGGTTTCTTTGACATCCTTGACCCCGGAGCTCACCGCAGACAGGGCCACAAAATTCTTGTGGGAGTTCACGCGAATGATATTGGCAAAGGAGGTCTTGCCACAACCCGGGGGCCCCCACAGCAACAGGGAAGGAACCGCGTCTTTCTGCAAAGAAGCGCGCAACATCGACTGGGGTCCCAAAATCCGGCTCTGCCCGAGCAGTTCGTCCAAAGTCTGGGGCCGCATGCGTTCCGCAAGGGGCTGGGCCATGGGGTGCAAGATAGAATTCGTGCCCTCTCATAGAGAATCCTAAATTTCCCTTATGACGCCTTACCATGCCAAGCTTTTCGCTTTTCTACTGACCAGGCGCTGTCCCCCAGATAGCCCGGACAACCTGGCCGGAGCCGTGGCGGGTGCCCGGGTTGACTTGAATCCGCACCAGGTGGAGGCCGCGCTTTTCGCGTTCCGTTCGCCTTTGTCCCACGGAGCCCTGCTGGCCGACGAAGTCGGTCTGGGAAAGACCATTGAGGCGGGCATTGTCCTCGCCCAGTATTGGGCAGAGAAACATCGCAGACTCCTTGTGATTGTGCCTTCCAACCTGCGCAAGCAGTGGCATCAGGAACTCACGGAGAAATTCTTCCTTCCCTGCGAAATTCTGGAAGCCAAATCCTATAACCGCCAAGTCCGCGAAGGAAATTTCGATCCTTTCGGGACAGCCCCTGGACTTGTGATTTGTTCTTACCAGTTTGCCCGGAGCAAAGCCGTGGACCTGAACCGGGTGAATTGGGACCTGGTGGTGATGGATGAAGCGCATCGCTTGCGTAATGTCTATAAAAGCGGCAATGTCATCGCTAACACACTAAAAAAAGCCCTGGCCCAACCGCGCAAGCTATTGCTGACCGCCACTCCTTTGCAGAACTCCCTTCTGGAGCTGTATGGCTTGGTCAGCTTGATTGATGACTATGTCTTTGGGGATTTGTCGAGTTTCAAAACTTTGTTTGCCCATCCGAAACAGGAAAATTTTGAGGAATTGCGGAAGCGTCTGTTGCCTGTCTGCCACCGGACCCTGCGTCGGCAGGTGCATCAATACGTTTCATTCACCCGGCGTATCCCGATCCTGCAGGAGTTTACTCCGGCACAAGCCGAAGATGAACTTTACAATCGGGTTTCAGACTACCTGCGCCGCCCAGAGCTCATGGCTCTCCCGAAGGGACAGCGCGCATTGATCATTCTGGTGATGCGCAAATTGCTGGCAAGCTCATCCTTTGCAATCGCCGGGGCGTTACAGACCATGGCCAACCGCATGCGGGCCAAAATCCAGCGGCAGGAGGGTTCCTGGCAGGAAGATCTCGGCACGGATTACGAATCTCTGGAAGCCACAGCCGAGGAACTGAATGAAGAGGAAGCCGAGGCCCCCCTGACGCCCGAACAGATTCAGGCAATGGAGACCGAAATCGCCGAGCTGGAGGACTTCGCGCAGCTCGCCACATCCATCCAGGTCAACGCCAAGGGACAGGCGCTGGTCCAGGCGTTGGAAATCGCATTTCACAGGGCGCAGGAGCTTGGCGGCTCTGAAAAAGCGGTGATTTTCACTGAGTCGCGCAAGACCCAGAGTTACCTGCAACGCATTCTGGCGGAAACACGCTGGAAAGACAAAGTGGTGCTCTTCAACGGGACCAACACCGACCCGGCCTCCGCAGAAAGTTACCGCAAATGGCTGGCAACCCACAAAGGAACAGACCGGGTCACCGGCTCCAAATCCGCCGACATGCGGGCCGCGCTGGTGGAAGAATTCCGCGAACGGGGCCAGATTCTGATTGCAACCGAGGCCGGCGCAGAAGGAATCAACCTGCAATTCTGCTCCCTGGTGGTGAATTACGATCTGCCCTGGAACCCCCAGCGCATCGAACAGCGCATCGGACGTTGTCATCGATATGGTCAGAAGCACGATGTCGTGGTGGTCAATTTTTTGAACCGCAACAACGAAGCCGATCAGCGCGTGTTTCAGCTGCTCTCTGAAAAATTCCAGCTTTTTGAAGGCGTCTTTGGCGCCAGCGACGAAATTCTGGGAGCCATCGATTCCGGGGTGGACTTTGAACACCGGATCGCCGCCATTTATCAGGAATGCCGCAAACCTCAAGAGATTCAGGCCGCCTTCGATCAGCTACAACAGGAACTGGGTTCCGAAATCGCCACAGGAATGCGAAAGGCCCGCCTGACCTTGCTGGAAAATTTCGATGAAGAGGTGTGCGAACGCCTGCGCTTACGGGATCACAACGCCCGGGAACAACTGGGGCGGCACGAGCAAATGCTGATGGCGCTGACCGCCTTTGAACTTGCAGACAACATTCAATCGCTGGATGAATGCGGCTTTGAACTGGCAAGCCAGCCTTCCGGGCTGGATATCCCTCTGGGACGATATGAACTGCCACGCCGCAATCAGGAAGCCTACACCTACCGTCTGGGGCATCCTCTGGCGGACGCGGTCATCCAATCCGCCAAAGGCCGCGTTCTGACCAATGGGGAAATCTGCTTTCAACTGTCACAGCATTCCGGGAAAATCAGTCTGCTGGACAAATGGAAAGGACAGACTGGCATTTTGACGACAAAGACCCTGAGTCTGGAAGCGAGTGCCCTTTCCGAGGATCATTTGCTCTGGAGTGCCGTAAGCGACGCCGGCGAACTGATGCCCGTCGAAGCGGTGGAGCGCCTGTGGACGGTTCCGTCAAATTTTGTGCCATTAGAAGGAACCTGCGAGGAACCCCTGAGTCTGAACACAGAGTTGGAACACCAGAAGCAAGACCTTTTAGCACAAGTGCAGGGGCGCAATGGCAAATATCTGGATGAGGAAAGCGCCAAACTGGACGCCTGGGCCGACGACGCGAAGACCGCCTTGGAGGTGGATCTCAAAAACATAGACCGGGAGATCCGCGAGACCAAAAAGCAGATGCGGGCCGCGAAAAGTTTGGACGCCAAGGTGGAACTGCAACGCCGGGTCCGCAGCCTGGAAGGAGCCCGGACCCAGAAGCGCAAGGCGCTCTTTGACGCCCAGGATGAAGTGGACCGCAAACGCGAAGAACTGGTGGATGTTGTGGAGGCGAGACTCGCACAGAATGCAAAGGTGCAGGAGCTGTTTACGGTTCGCTGGCGGGTGGAGTGAAGGAACCCCAAGGAACACGAGCAACGAGTATATTTTGAGCACTATGACACGGATACGGAAAGACAAAAGCGGGATCAGGGCGGTGGACTTCTTCTGCGGAGGCGGGGGGATGTCTTTGGGCATGTCCAAGGCCGGAGTCAAGGTCCTTGCGGGAATCGATGTCGATCCTGCGTGCCAGGACACCTATAATGCCAACAACAAAAATTCTCGTTTCCTTCTGCAAGATATTGGCCAATATCGTCCTGAAGCATTAGCTCAAGATATTGGCATCACAAGCAATGAGGATGATCTGCTGTTTATCGGTTGCAGCCCTTGCCAGTATTGGAGCCTGCTGAAATCGGACAAGACGAAATCCCGAAAGACCGCGTTCCTCTTGGAACATTTTCAAAATTTTGTCGAGTTCTTCCGGCCTGGATATGTGGTAATCGAAAATGTCCCAGGAATCCTGAAAAAGCAGGAAAGCCCATTGAGGTCTTTCCGCAAGGCCTTAGAAAACTGGGGATACCGGATCGCGGAAGACGTGGTTAATGCCTGCGATTATGGGGTTCCACAGAATCGGAAGCGCTTTGTCCTAATCGCAAGCCGCGTCGGTGAGGCGCGCATTCCCAAAGGGAAAAGTCAACATAAAATTGTGGCCGACATTTTGGGGCCCCAGAATGGATTCCCTACATTAAAGGCTGGAGAAGCCGACTCTCAGATTTCATGGCATATTTGTGCGAATCTCTCTGTCCAGAATCTGAGTCGACTTTCTCACACTCCTAAAGATGGGGGCACTCGCAAATCCTGGAAGAATTACCGTAACTTGCAACTTGATGCCTATAAAGGAAGAGACCAGCAATTTAGCGATGTCTATGGCCGAATGTTCTGGAACAAGCCGTCACCGACGATTACCACCCGCTTTATCAGCATTTCCAATGGTCGCTTTGCTCACCCAGACGAAAACCGTGGCATTTCCATCCGCGAAGGAGCCTGTCTGCAGAGTTTCCCCAAAAGTTTCAAGATCAAGGCAAATGGACTGCAACAGGCCGCACGTTTGATCGGCAACGCAGTCCCACCCAAACTGGCTGAGGCGATTGGAAAGGAAATCATTTCTGAAGGGGAAAATTGAATGGAAGAAAGCATAAATGACTTGGTTCAGTCGCTTATTCGATTATCAAACCCGAAGAGCATTCAAAAAAATTTCCACGGCTTTATCAAAAAAATTTGCTTGCCCTATTTTAAAAACATTGAAAAGAATACACAGATTCCGTTTGACTTCCCCTTAACTGCTTTTATTGGACAAAATGGATGCGGGAAAAGTTCTGTACTTCAATCTTTATATGGATGCCCCAATGGGCTTTCTACGGGAAAGTACTGGTTCAATACGGCAACCGATCCGATCGCCGAAACTGACAGCGAAGGAAATCGACCCTGTTTTTGGTTTGAGTACTACAACGAAAAAGCCGCGAAGGATGTCCAAGTCATAAAATTGCGAATACAGAAACCTTCTGATCCAGATTATTGGGAACCATCTCGTCCTGTGGCCAAATATGGGATGAACCCCATGCCTCTGGAAGAAAGTGAAGGAAGGACGAAAACTCGGTGGGAGGGCCTCGAAAAAAAAGAGAAGACAGTCTACCTCGACTTTCGGTCGGAGCTAAGCG
>DATIQS010000090.1:0-3175 GCA_035470605.1 Fibrobacteraceae bacterium | reverse complement strand
ATGACAGCCTGGACGTTGAACTCTCCACCACGGACTGGGAAAACATCCAAACGCGTGTGGACATCTTTACGCTCTTTGTGCTGGGAGGCAACGACGCGTGGATTGACCAAATCATGCTTTACGGCGTAAAAGCCAGGACCTTGGTAAATCCCTAACGAAACATTTAACCGAAACCAAAGCTATTTGGAATGGTCGGATTTTTATCTATGATGTAGGCGACATTTTCGCCAACATGGATAAAATTAGTGAAGCAAGATCACCCTAAATTTCGTCTCTATCTGATTTCTGCCATAGCAGGACTTTTGTGGACCCTGTTTATGGTCTCCTCCAAGGATCCAATCAGCGCCACCTTGGTACAGCAGACGCCACAAATCGACTCAGAAATTCAGGATTCCACCTATTCCTTAAAATTCCTTATCAGAAACATGGGATTCGGAGCATCCCAATGGCTTATCAGTGCATCAAAACAACCCAGGCATATTTTGGTCAATGGAAAGGAGTTCCAGGAGATACCGCAACCTTTCGTTAGCCCGGATGACGGACTCCTTCTTGACCTAGGATCCTTAATGCATTTCGGAATCAATGAGATTGAAATTGACAATATCCGCGACTCTTCTTTCCATTTTCAGCCATTGATTTCAGCTACGGATAAAATCTTCACTGGCCTACTCACGTTTATCGGGCTGGTTCCTCTTCTTTGGGCTTTATGCGGATTCTTTCATCTCCGCAGATCACAGTTCCTCATTCTGCTTATTTCCCTGATTCCTTTAGCGATCTATTGGGTGGTCACTCCATACAACATTCGCGGATATGATGTGCTTCGTCCAGGTGGACACCTGCATTTTATCACCTATGTCGGCACACTCATGAAGCTGCCTCCCGCCTATGCAGGTTGGGAATACTATCAACCGCCCTTCTACTATTTGACTGCCGCTTTAGTTTGGAGGTTAGCGGATTTCGTACAGATATCCCCTTCGAGCACTGCGCAAGCCTACTCCATGATTCTCTGGCTCGTATTTGTAACCGTGGGTGGAGCGATCTTCCGGCTCACTTTGCGTGGAAAATCTCTGCGTATAAACATGGCGACCCTGACCTTAGCCTTCTGGCCTTCTGCCTCCATGCATGCGGTGCGTTTGGGCAACGATTCCATGTTATATGCCTTAACAGCCTTCGCTCTCTTCTTTTTCCATCGCTACTGGCTAGGGCACCACCGTGCGGATGTTTGGGGCCTGTCCATTTCCGTGGCTCTTGCGTTGCTAACAAAAAGTAATGCGTTGGTCATGGCCGGGCTCTTTGGCCTCTTTCTGCTTTTCTTTGCAATCCAAAGGAAACGATGGGTAGATTTCTGGATTTATGTTGGCTCTAGCGTCTTGGGGAACCTTTTGGGCCTGATGGACAACATCTATTACTACTGGAAGGGCTTCGTCGGAGATTGGTTAATCTCAAATGTTGAATCTTTGCAAGATATCCCCATTTCAAATCAAGTCACGAATTTTTTACCCATCCAAATAAAGACGTTCCTTACTCAACCTTGGATTTGGAGTGAAGGGGACCTTAGCTGTGGACGGGAGTATTTCTGGAATTATCTCTTACGGACCAGTTTGAGTGGACAATTCAAATATTTTGATTCCGTCTCTTGTTTTGTAGGCTATGTACAAGGCGGCTTGTTGCTGCTTTTATTGATCGGATTGATTGGACTAGCCATCCGTTCTTTCGCTCAGTGGAAATCCATCGCCGTCCGCAATGCGCACTGGCTCTCCCTTGCCGCCTTATGGGTCCTCAGCATGCTTGTTCTTCGCTACCGAATGAAGGTCTCCTGTAGCGCGGATTTCCGTTACATTATCCCCATCATTATCCCCTTAGGAATTGCCGTGGCTCACGCCGGACGGTTTACTCATTTGGTGATGCTTTTGATGGGTGGCCTATCCCTAGTATTTTATTTGAATTTTTTGACGATGTAACACGATCAGTGGAACGATTTAGGCTTGGTTCTCCGGTTGTTTGAGATAGAGGCCTTAAATCATCCCGGGCCTGAAATAGCGACCTGCGGTGTATTTTAGCTCGAGTGGTGCCGCAAATCAAACAAGGCCTTGGCATCTACCTTGGCGGGCTTGCAGGCAGCGGAGGTTGCGAACCTGCGCAGAAGGAGGAAACGCTGGATTCCCAAGGCCATGCTCAAGAGCACCGTTTGGGGAATGGACCTCGCCGGAATCCATAACACAAATGGGCAACCCAAAACAGAGCCCGGCATCCTGGATCATGGCATAAAATGGTGGCATCACGAGGCGCAGGTCAGTACACAGGGGTGCATAAGTTCCCACAGCCCGCTAAAGCGTGGCGGTCACTATTAAGGAGAGGTTAGAGAGGACGACTCAGCGAATCCACCGCAGGAGAAAGCATTTCTCTGCAGAGCTTTGATTCTTGCCCTCTAACCTTTTACCTGGAAGACATGCTCAGGCACAACTGCAACAGCATCCGACCGCACCAGCATCTTGGCGGCAGGACTCCCGACGAGACGTGGAATCACGTCGATCCTTTCGCACAGCCGCTCAAGTCATGCCGGAAGTTCAGCGCATGGGAAGGGCTGCTGACGGGATACGCGGTGGATTACGGGTAAACGCTGTTCTGGGTAAGGGCATGCTGTAGCCTGTACGCAATAACAGGCGTCGTGGATTTGATTTTATGGAGTTTCTGCGCTGGTTTCCGCGTTCACCGACGCGGTTCCGGTTGACCTTTCTGCATTGCGGACGACGGACGGGGCAACGGGGCGACGGAGTAGAACCTAATTCTGTAGGCATCGGAGTGATTCGAAGGAAGCTTTATTGGTGTAGATCTTGCTTACATCATTGCAACAACTAGCCATGTACCGTTTACTCGCTTTAGTAGTGCTGTCCATAGCTGTATACCAGCTACCATAAAAGCCAGCACCATAAAAGTTCGTCAAGGTATTACCATCAGGCAGAACATAAACGTCATAGTGACCACCGGGTAGAGCCGAGAAGCCGTAGTCATCTGAGCCATTACCGCTATATTTTTGGTTCCTTCGGAGATAGAGTGGGTATGGTAGAAAAACTCTAGATTTCGGGAATGGAACAGAATAAACTTTTTACCCTAGCCTTAGGCCTTGTGGCCCCCTGGAAAATCGTAAGCGTCGAGTTTGATGCATCTAAAAAGC
>DATIQS010000089.1:0-1734 GCA_035470605.1 Fibrobacteraceae bacterium | reverse complement strand
AGGCGCATAACAACGCTTTCAACCATCCAGAATTGGCTCATTGTCCTGTCCGGGAGCCATCCTCTAAAGCGTCCCTTTTCTTTCAGGATGAACACGAACCTGAATGGCTGATGCAAAGTAATACGGTTCCAGACCCATTTCCCGAAATTGTTGTATCAAATACTCCGGTCCCCTCTGTGCCCGAGGAGATTCGTCAGCGGGTGGGGCGTGTCCTGGAAGGCCGTTTCCGGCTTTCCGCAGGAACAACGACCTTATTAAATCTGCTAAACGCGCCAGAGACAAGTCCAGCGGAGATCACCCAAGCGGTCATGCACGACCCCAATTTCGCCACTCGTATTTTGCGCATTGTCAATTCCGCGCAATTTGGTTTAGCTCAGCCCATTACCGCAGTAGGCCGGGCTGTGGTCCTTTTGGGATTCAACAACATTCGCTCAATTACCATGGCCCATATGCTTTCTGCTCACAAATCTGGAGTGGATTCCAGTCATCTGCGGGAGCTTTGGTTACACTCCGCTATCTGTTCTGCTTGCGCAGCATCCATCGCGAAAAAAAGTGGCTCCGGCGTAGAACCAGGTGATGCCGCTACCATTGGTTTGTTAGTGGACATCGGGAAAATGTTGATGAAGGCGGAAGAAACCGGGTTCCTCTCCACCCAGACCGGAGTCGCTCCTTCTGTAATTGAAGGTTTTGCTGGTTCCTGCTTCGCAGAAAGTTG
Organism: Fibrobacteraceae bacterium; assembly: GCA_035470605.1. Taxonomy (GTDB): domain Bacteria; phylum Fibrobacterota; class Fibrobacteria; order Fibrobacterales; family Fibrobacteraceae; genus CAIRAY01. Next base: position 1,019 of record DATIQS010000089.1, on the reverse strand, counting down.
GGGTCTCCCTGTTTTGGTTCGTCAGGTGTTAGAATCTTTAAATATCGCATTTCACTATCCAGTGGAAAGAATTCCCGCAGAATATCGCCAGTTGACCCTGATTGTTGCTTTAGCCAACTTCATCACCCGTTGGTATGGGTTTTCGAATGGCGATGCTCCAGAAATGCCTTCTCGTGAAATGTTAGATGCGATCGGCTGGCACGCGTCGTCTACAGGACATTGGGTAGATCCAGAAACAGCCCTGGAAATGGAAAAAGCCAGGACTGCAGTCCAAGTTTATTTTAGTTGATTTCTTAAAACTTTCGTGTTTGTCATTCCGGTTCTTGACCTTGAGCCAGAATTGATGGTATGCTTGTGTCCATGTAAAAAAACTCATAGGGGGTTTCATGTTGGCTAAATGGTGGTCTTCCTGGTCTTTGGCCAGAAAAATTAACACAACTTTGCTGATTACCGTCAGCGCGATTTTTGTTTGTTTCGCGTTGATTGCTATCGGGCAGGTCCGCTCCGAGATGTTAGCCTCGGAACGAGACAATTTGGAAAACAATACGAAGCACATCGCGAAGTCTCTGGATTGGTGGATTGGACAAATTTGGCAGGATCTGGAAATGCACATGGCGGATCCTGTCTGGTCGGAAAAAATAACGGCGGGACAAATCGAATCTTTGATCCCAAAATTGAAAACGATTCAAAGCAAGAATAATGCCTACGAAAACGTTTTTATTACTTCTTCGGATGGAAAATTGCTCGTTGGAGCCCGGGATGGATCCAAAGGCATTAATGTGTCCAATTTGGAATTTTGGCGGGGAATTCAAGAAGGACGCCCCATGGTCCAGGATTTCTATCCATACAAAAGCCCTGTCTCTGGAGACCCCGTATTTGTTGTGGCAGCTCCAATTTTAAATGTAGACGGCCATAGGATTGGTGTCCTGTGCATCTCTGTAGACTTGAGTATTTATGCGAATAAATTTATCACGAATCGAGTCTTTGGGAAGGAAGGGTACCCCTATGTGATGACCGAC
>DATIQS010000088.1:0-4770 GCA_035470605.1 Fibrobacteraceae bacterium | reverse complement strand
GTTTTTTGCTGAACTTTTAAAAGACCCATCTCCATCCCCGGCGGCGTTTGCCCCCGATTCTGATACGAGTGCTCCCCTTGTGTCTCCTGCGCTGCCGGGGTTTTCTTCTCTCTGACTGAGTACGATACCTTTTCCGCAGCCTGTGGCGAGGCAATACTCGTGTTGCTTCGTGGGAATGGCGCAAAAAACACACCGGCACCGTCGGTGCTTTTTCATAAACAGGCGTAGCCCTAGAATCAAGCCACGCGTTGCGTCGCACAAGCAACTCAGGCTCTTGCGCTCCTCCAAGTGCGATACCCACAGGGCATACAAGCAAAGTTTGAAGCCGTTGAGCTGTGCATCGCATTCCGTAGGGTTCTTCTGCCAACGGGAATGCTCATCTGCCTGAGAAATATCCAAGGTAGGCATGTGTTGCGGATCGCAGAGACCGTGTTTGATGCCGGTCATTGGAGGCCGGGAGGCTTTCGAACGCAAAAAAGCCGCCCGATAAGAGGCGGCCTGAAATTTTTGGGAACGTTTTTTATTCGAGCACGATGGTGCGTACGCGGACCACTTTGTCGAGTTTGGAAATCTGGTCGATCACTGCTGGGGGAGCGGCGACTTCCAAGTCAATGAGATTATAGCCGAGTTTCCCGTTGGATTCGTTTTTAAAGGAAATGATGTTCAGGCCTGCGTCCCCAATGACTTTGGAAATTTCCGCGATCATGTTGGGAACGTCTTGGTTGATGACGACAAGACGACTTTTGGCGTTGAGAGCGGGGTGCCCATCTATGGCCGGGAAATTTACTGAATTGCGGACCACGCCATATTCCAGATAATCCTTGAGTTGATCAACGGCCATAGTCGCGCAATTTTCTTCCGCTTCCGCGGTGCTGGCTCCCAAATGAGGCAAGCAGATCACGCCGGGCTGTTTGATCAGTGTCGGGTTGGGGAAGTCGGTGACATAAACCTTGAGCGATCCCGCTTCGATTAGGGAAATTACCGCGGCATCCTCCACAATCGGACCACGGGAGAAATTTAGGATGGCGGAACCCTTAAAGCTGGAAAGGGACGATTTGTTGAGTAGTGCCCGAGTTTTGTCGGTGAGTGGAACATGGACGGTGAGGAAGTCGCTCGCAGCGATGACTTCGGCGAGATTCGAAGTGACATGCACGGTGCTATTCAGTTTAAGCATGTTCATTGGGCTGGGGTAGGGCTCATAGGCGATGACTTTCATGCCGCGTCCAATCGCACCATTGGCGACTAGTACGCCGATTTTTCCTAGACCGATAATCCCCATGGTCTTACCGCTATATTCAATGCCGGAGAATTGAGATTTTCCCTTCTCCACTTTCTCGTCCATTTCCTTGGATTCGGTCACACCTTCCAGGGTGCGAATCCAGGCTAAAGCCTTGTTTACCTTACGCATGGCAATGCCCAAGGCGATGAACACCAGCTCCGCTACCGCATTGGCATTAGCACCTGGGGTATTGAAAACACAAATGCCTTTGGCACTCGCTTTGTCGATGGTGATGTTGTTCACTCCAGCACCTGCGCGTGCGACAGCAAGCAGGGACGGGAAGGCATCCGTGTCTACTTGGGCGGAACGGACTAATATGCCATCGGGAGAGGATTCCGTGTCTGTAATTGCGTATTTGGGTCCAAAGAGTTTAAGACCTTTGGGGGAGATCTTGTTCATCGTTTTGATTGCGAATGCCATGATGTAATCCTTTTGTTGCAACGAAACTAGTTAATGGAAGGAGGGGGGTCAATCCAACGACCCTTGCTGCGGATGAGGTCTACCAATGCCTCCAGAGCTTCAGATTGGGGAATGTTCTTACGGACCAGGGTTTTGCCGGCATAGAGACTAATGTGGCCTGGAGCGCCACCGACATAACCAAAATCGGCATCCGCCATTTCACCAGGACCATTGACAATGCACCCCATCACAGCGATGGAAACCCCGTGTAGGTGTCCAAGGCGTTTTTTGATGCCGCCAAGCACATCCTGTAGATTGAATAGGGTGCGTCCACATCCAGGACAGGAAATAAATTCGGTTTTAGTGCGACGAAGTCCACAGGCCTGCAATAAGTCGTAAGCAAAGCCGGTATCTTTTAGCAGAAGAACGTCGCCGAGACCGTCGCAGAGCAGGTTCCCCAGAGATGCGGCGATTTGGAGTTTGTCCGAACTTTGGCTACGGAGTACCAGTAGGTCATTGCGATTTAGACTGCGGAGTTGGGCGGATAGGGCGCGTACGCCGCTGAATCCTGGCCCTGTCCAGGACCAAAGCAAAGGGTCTGGATATTGGGCACAAAGTTCGGGCACACGGCACAGTTCTTCGTAGGAGTCCACCTGAATTTCCGTAGGAAGCGTGTTTTGAATCGGCTTGGTTTGAATCGCTTGCGCAAAGGACAAAACCTCAAAATCATGTCCTGGCCAAACCTCCAACGGCCTTTCTGGATTGGCGGGAGCACTTTGGATGTCGTTTGACGACGCAACCCCGACACGGATCGGGTGGCTTGCTCCCGTTTCCTTTTGACCGAGCTTCAGGGCGACAGAAGGGCGGCGTGCATAATGGAAGGGATCGGTACCAGAGGGTTGGCAAAAGTCTGGAGGAATGCTTCCCTCATTTAGGGTGGATTCAGAGGCACAGGCCTGGACCAGTTGACGAGCCACAGGAACTTCTGCCACTGGGGATTCTGTTAGAGAAACACGAATGGTGTCGCCGATTCCATCCAAAAGCAGGCTTCCGATGCCTACGGCGGATTTGATGCGTCCATCTTCGCCTTCGCCCGCTTCGGTGACTCCGATATGGAAGGGATAGGGCTGATGTCCACCGTCTTCCAAACGTTGCGCCAGTAAACGATAAGCCTCAATGGCGACTCGTGGGTGCGAGGCCTTGAGGGAAAAAACGATCTGGTCAAAGGATTCTGCCTCGCAGACTTCCAAAAACTCCAGTGCGGATTCTACCATCCCTTCCACGGTGTCACCGAACCGGTACATCATGCGTGCGGAAAGGGAACCGTGGTTTACACCAATGCGTAGAGCCACACCACGCGATTTTGCTTCTTGCACAAAGGGTCCAAAGTGATCAAAAACACGTTGTCGACCCGCTTGGAATTCTGCCTCAGAAATTTCTTTGAGGGTCATGACCCCGGTGTCGCAGAAGTTACCGGGATTGATGCGTACTTTTTCTACCCAAGGGAGAACCGCGAAGGCTGCTTTGGGCTGGAAATGGATATCAGCGGAGACGGGAACCTCGCAATGAGCGGCTCGCACCTGACGCATCACCTCGGACATGGACTCGGCGTCCTTGATTGTGGGGACTGTGATGCGTACCAGTTCACACCCAGCCTTGGCAAGTTCCAAGGTCTGTGCCACCGTAGACGCGACGTCGCGAGGACTTGTGGTGGTCATGGACTGGATGAGAATGGGGGCCTCGCCTCCGATTACAGCGTTCCCGATGCGGACAGGAATCGTGTTACGGCGTTTAGGCTGGTAGGGCATGGCTGCAAATATAGTCCTCTCACGCCTTTTTGGGAAACCATGGGCAAGGTGCAGCAGGGCAAAATGCAGCCAGGTGCGGAATGTGGTACTTGCAGTGTAGGACGTCCTTTGCCGCAACACAAACGCCTGTCAGAAAAGCATTGTAATTGTTACCGAAGGACCCCAATAGTGCGCTGTAAGGATTGTGCGTTGGGGCCCGTCACCCTCACAACCCAGATGCCGGGCTGTAAAGGAACCACAACTTGGCCGGAGACAGAACCAGACCACGCCAGACGCCCTTGAGCAGAATAAATCCGCGCACCCCATTGCCCAGACGAACCTGTAAGAATTCGCACGCCACCAGAGAGCGGCAACACCAGGGCTTCCACGGGCAGGGAGACGTTGGTGGTTACACTGGTCGCTTCATCCGGGACGGAATACTTCTCGCTGTAGCGCCAAAGAGCGGTCTCGGTGCAAATCCAAAACACGCTATCTGGATTCACTTGGGCTCGAACGCCCACGCCAGACTGCTTGCTAAGCGAAAAGATGTATTTGACCGAATCCCCATGGATCACCATAATACGCCCAATATTCTGGTGAACCCAGAGCCAACCATTTTCGTCTACGTAAGGGGCACTCGTATGATACCACCCTTGGCCCTCGTTTGGTTGGGTCACAATCAGGGAATCCACCGTATAGTCTGGAGGGCGGCGAATAGACACCCACTGCGGCTCCGTGCCCCTCCAAATCCTGGACACATCAGCCGAATGGTCCCAAGTATAGGAAATGGGCTCCTAATCAGGAGCAATTTCCACATATTTTTCACACTGCATAAGAACACAGGAGGGGTCAAAAAGCGAAAAAAACTTTGAAATCAATACGTTACAAGAATGAATCGCGACGCATATTGCTCGCTAAATGAGGCTCTTTTCGACAGGGATGAACGCAACACGGCATGCATTTCGCCCCCACAACAGGGTTACAGCAAGTTCACCACAACGTTGTGCAGAATTCGCCACGAAGGTGCACCGTGAAGCCTGTACCAAGAAACGTCGTGCCGCGTTCACCACGACGTCTATGCCGCGGACCTCGTGCCGAACCTTTGTGTCTCTGTGGTTCAAACAAGCGCCCCGCGATGCGCAGCCAGTCGCTCAACAGCGAACCTCGTGCCGAACTCCGCGTCCTCCGCGTGAGCCTCCTTGCGCCACGACGTCGGCGACGCGAACTTTGTGCCGAACTCTGTGCCGAACTCTGTGCCTCTGTGGTTCAACAAGCGCCCCGCGATGCGCAGCTCGTCGTTCAACA
>DATIQS010000087.1:0-4393 GCA_035470605.1 Fibrobacteraceae bacterium | reverse complement strand
CTTGCCAATCTGTTGGAACTCGCCAACTGGGGCGTGGATATCTTCCGCCTGGACGCCGCTATTTTTATTTGGAAAGAGAAAGGGACACCTTGCATCAGCCTTCCCCAGGCCTTTACCCTATTGAAGCTATTCCGATTGGTCCTGAATGCCGTGGCGCCAGGTTGTGTATTCATTGGCGAAGGCGTGGATCGCATGGAGGCCTTATTGCGCTACTTTGGAGAGGGAGATGGCGTACAAATGATGTACCAATTTCCCCTGACACCCCTACTGTGGCAAGCTCTCACAACAGGAGATGCTCGTGCAATTCCGAAACTTTTGCAGCAGGCTCCTATTCCCCCCTACACCCACTGGTGGATTTTTAACGGAACCCATGATGAATTGAATCTGGAAGTTGTTTCTCCCGAAACCCGGCAAATTCTGGCAAAGCACCTTCTCCCCGGCAACCTACCGTTCAAACAAACTTCTCCCGGTTTAGCGCCAGCAGGCATTTGCGGCACGACCTTCAGCCTCCTCCAGGGAAACTTGCGCAAGATACGCTTACTTTGGCAAATCCAAATGTCTCTGGGTTGGACTCCGATGTTTTACATGGGCGAAGAACTTGGTCTTCCAAACAACTTTTCCTTTCAAAACGACCCAGCTCGGCAACAGGACAACCGCTTTGTCAAACGCAATCCCCTGCCGGAGAGTCTGAAAGCCAAACGCCACGAACCTGGCACGACTGAATCCGATTTTTTCTGTACGCTATGTTCCTTGATTCAATGGAGGAAGTCCAACCCGATACTCGCTGCGCCGCCACAATTTTTGGATACCGCATCCAACGCCGTTCTCGGGATTCTGAAAAAAAATTCAGAAGAAAGCATAATTTTACTCGCCAATTGTTCGGGAGAAATCAAAGAGGCTTTTGTAGCTGGGATTGCCAAAACTTTACAGCCCTACGAATTCATCCAGATTGAAGAGTCCATTAAGCAAAATTGCCCAAGCAAGAATCATCCACCGGTGTTGTTCTAGGATGCAAGTCACGCGTCACGTAAATAGGCCCGACATTTGCACTCCCGGTTCAAAAGACATTGCCAAAGGGGAATTCAGACTTTGACGAAAGTAAACACCTGTCGCCAGACCAGGGCGAATTTCTGGAGCTAGATTGGATGGGGTGAGGAGGCCTAAAACCTACCATCCGAAGGACATTCTTTGGAACAAAACGTGAAAAACGTGATCCAATTTTATGCCGGTCAGTTGGATGATATCTCCGTTCATGCTTTGCATGAATACGGGACATATCCAAGGTAGGCATGTGTTGCGAACGAAGTGACCGAGTTTGCGGCCGATCAGTTGGATGATATCTCCGTCCAGGCTATGCCTGGTTACGGAGACATATCCAAGGTAGGCATGCGTTGCGGAACGAAGTGACCGAGTTTGCGACCGATCAGTTGGACTGCGGGTCTTTCAAATACAGACAAAAATGAGGCTCCGCTTTCGCGGAGGCCTCATCTTCTCTTGGGGGTCCTTTCCCGGTAAGATCAGAAGCTAGCGATCAACTCCGTTCCAAAGGAAAACACCGGATCTGCGTCGCTGTCATCCACAAAGAAAGTTGGGCCAGCCCAAACCACGATCTGGCTGCCTCCCGTGGGGTTTACGTAAAGAGTAGGGTATACGGAGAAATCCGTATCTTCAACCCCTTTTTCCCGAGTATGCAATTCCAGAGGCATTCCCGTGGAAATCACATCATTAATGGTGTAGCCAGGTTCCACGTAAAAGAAGGACTCATCAGGAACATCCACCACACTAGCATCGTCATCTGGAATGATGGCATAGAAACCTGTTGCCGCCAAGGTGAATGAGCCAAAGACCAAAGAGGCTTCTGCCTTGATGGTATGGCTTGGGTCCATATCGTCATCCTTGATAATGCCGTATGTTGCGGTAATCACATTGTCGCCCAAAGTGATTTGGGCATCAAGACCAGCCTTGACGTTCCATACGCCATCAAAATTGCTCGTTCCAAAAGCAAACGGCTTGAGGGAGATCATGCCGTTTTCAAACAGATAAGCAAAGTAGGCTGCTGTGGTGTTATTCGCCGTATCTGAGGATCCCGCATAAAGGCTGATGCCCTTGAAGTCAAATCCCAAACCGCGGAAGTAGTTTTCCTTAAACACGGAACCGTAGAATAGGGTCCTTTTGTAGCCATAGTAACTAAAGGTACCGCCTGTTACACAGAAATCGCCAGCCAGCAAGGTCAGCCCCATATCCGTGGCATAGCTACCCCAAATACCATCAAAAGCCATGGAAGGCCAACGGGTTTGATTTCCTTCCTCATCTATCACTGGGGTTCCACCAGAAGGAACTGATTTCGAGGTATAACTGGTAATTCCCAAACTGATCGTTGTTTTTTCGGAGAACGCCACATTGGCGACAAAGTCTGCCTCATGATTGGCCTGATATTCCAGCTCTTTGGTGTCCTTATTGTAGGTAGCGGCCATGTCTTCGTCCAAATAGCCGGTGAAGGTCACAGTGGGCCCTGTAGCCTCTTCCGCCATGGCGCATACACCCAGCAATAGAACCGGGGCCAGAATTCCTGTTTTTTTGATCGTCATTTTGTTCTCCTTGTTGTCCGGTAATCCGGATTGAGTTCACTTGAAGAACGCAAACGCAAGACGCGTGCCAAAATTTCAAGGCCGAAATTGGCGAGAAAAGCACATCGAAACAAGTTTTTGGAGAAATTCCGACTATTTTGGATACGTTTATGTATGAATTTTGACTTACAACGCGGTCAAACGGAGCTTGATAACCTGATCCAGACCAAATTCCCATGGGGCTCCATCAGCATCCAAGGAATGGACACGAAAAGGTTCCCGTCGGTTGTTGATTCGTGTGATGGTGCAAATACGCGAAACAGGGTCTCCTTTGGGGGGAGCCACATTTTTTATAACTACTTCCACGGGAATTTCCATCACCATGGCATAGCGAAGCACCTTTAACATTTGGGGCTGGTCTAGGATTTGAAATTCAGTCGTGTATTTACTTTGGCCAACCATCGCGCTAGCTAGTGCTACATGCGCTTCAGGCGGTCGGATGTCGTAATCAGGTGTCCCTTGGATTTTGATTTGTGGACCAAAATCTTTATCCCAGAGGCGGGCTGAAATTTCGACCCCCTCTCCATGTTCTTCAGGAACAGGGGGCTCGAGACCAAACTGCGCCAAAATTTCTCTAGCCTGTTTTACATGGGATGCCTTCAATAGGAAACCCCAGCCAGGGATTACTTGCTCCACATGGGTAAGGAATTGAGGAAATTCTGAGAGTTCCTTTCTACGTACTTCATCTTGAATCCAGAGAGTGACGGAATTGATGCGAAGGGAACTCCCAAAATGAACCGTACACCATTCCCGAATGGTCGCAAGGACAGGCTCTGGCAGATGGGCCCACTGCAAATACTCCTCTAACCACGCTTCCGGCAATCCGGATCGGAGCGCTGTTAAAAGGCGAGTCTTAACATATTGAACGCGTACAAATTCTTCATCATTAAGGAGTTCAGTGATATTCGCGGCAACAAATAAAAGGTGTAAAGGAGAGCGCAAGGAAAGGATGCTTTCAAAATTAGCGGTAGAACGCGGAGCCGGTGGAGCATCTGCCTCCTGAGGCCAAAAGCCTTGACGAAGCCAATGTCCTCCGTCCATGCTTATGCGAATCGCGATAATTCGGCCTTGTTTCATGCCAAAATCCAGTAGCCCCATAAGCCACATTTCCCGTAAAGCCCGAGGAAGGGCATTCCAGGTTTGTTCCCCTGTAACAGGGATACGCTGGGATGGGGTAAAAGGCCAAAAACAACGAGCTAATGAGCCTGCGTCTGTTATTTCAGGCCAACGACGCATGATCTGACGCAATTGCGAAGAATCAACACCCAACCGACGTTGTAGCCACCACTTACATAAAGAATGCCGAAGCCGTCCAGAATTCCGATTTAGAGACTCCCATGCCACGCTTTTGAGGCATAAGTTACCATCCACCAAACGGAACCAGCCCTGTTCAACCATGAATTGCATCAGAAGAATGCGTTCATCCACTGGCGCTGACTCGGCAACTTGTGCGGTAGACACAAGTTCAGCATCCAAGGTGCCCAAATTTCGCCGATGCAGTTCTCCAGACGAAGTCAATTTGACCTGTCCCCTAAAAATCAAGGCACAAAAACGGACAAGATGCCAAGGTAGTTGACTCCCGTGAGAGCGCCAAGTCAAAGCCGTATTCTCCGTCCATGGCTGAATAGTCATGGAAATCTTTTCAGAGAACTCCTCAAAGCCTAAATACGTATTCCGACCATTTCCCGAAATTCGGTATATCCACAGGGCTTCCATTAAGCTGGTCAAAAATTGGGATAATTGTCCCTGGCGCTCCCTGGGAACAG
>DATIQS010000086.1:0-1809 GCA_035470605.1 Fibrobacteraceae bacterium | reverse complement strand
GAATGCTAGATGGTGTGCGCCTTCTGGTGGAGCCATCGGATCTCCCGGTGGCTCTTTGGCGGCGTCCCTCCCTGACGGTCACCACCATTGCTGCGGGGGATCGCAAGGCTGCGGGCAATGTGTTGCAAGCCTCGGCATATGCGCGCTTGGGCGTCCGTCTGGCTCCGGGCATGGATTGGCAAAAAAGCGTGCGGCTTTTAACCTCATTTTTGCAGGAGCGCTGTCCTTGGGGCTTGCAGGTAGAAATTCGTCCAGAGTTGGGGGCTAATGCTTGGATGACTTCGATGAACCATCCTGCATTTCAGCGGATGCGCGAGGCGTTGGAACAGGGGTATGGACGCCCTGCCCGGATCGTTGGTTGCGGCGCTTCGATTCCTGGTGCGCCACTTTTTCCCTCGATATTCGGGGAAATCCCCGTGCTGCTGACTGGATTGAAGGATCCGGTGGCAAACGCACATGGCGAAAATGAGAGCCTGGATCTGGAGGATTTTCGCAAGGCGATTCTTTCCGAGGCCGGATTCCTATATCGTATGGGGGGATCGGCATGAGGCGCGTTTTCGCTTTTGCCTTTTTTTCCCTTTTGGTATCCTGCACCCACCATCCCCAAAATGAAATTGAAAACCAGTGTGCTTCTTTGAAGGGCTTTTGGATGCCTGCAATGATGGGGCAACTGAACTATTGCCAATCCAAACATTTGGCTTTTGCCTTTGCCTCTTTGCCTGCGCAGGCGATTCCGCCTAAGATGTCTTTGGATGCCCGCGAAACAGCCCTCCAGGATTTTATCGATGATTACCTGCTGGAGCGATCTGGTTTTTCCATGGTGTCTATTCCGAGTCCTTGCAGCGCAGATGCTCATACCGCATGTTTGCGAGCACTTGTGCGAGACAGTGCGCAGGGGGATCACGCCCTGATCGCTCTTTTGAATGGCGATTGCGTGGCCTTTGCCTGGGGAACTACCGCACAACCGCAAGTCCCGGTGGAGCAGGCCCAATCTTTGTTGCAACAATGTCTGGAGGTGCATCCATGAAACCGTATGAAGCATCGCTCTGGAACTTTGGTTCCGAGAGCCGTCTGGTGGTCTTGACTGGCGCTGGAGTCAGCGCGGAGTCTGGGCTTTCGACCTTTCGCGACGCCGGAGGCTTGTGGGAAAAACATCGGGTAGTGGATGTCTGCACGCCTGAAGCTTTGGAACGCAATCCCTCCTTGGTCATTGGTTTTTATAACGAGAGACGGGCCCAACTTCCTCAGGTGCAACCCAATCCAGCACATCAAGCGCTTGCTCGTCTCGCAGATCGCCTTGGTTCCCGCATGCTGCTTGTAACACAAAATGTGGATGACCTACATGAACGCGCCGGGCATCCACGAGAGCACTTGCTGCACATGCATGGACAGCTCCTTCAATTGCGTTGCACCCGTGATGAGTCTCATGTGGTGGACTGGCAGGGGGACCAGGCGGTGGATTCTCCGTGCCCAATTTGCCACCGCGGAACCCTGCGCCCCAATATCGTCTTTTTTGGAGAAATCCCTTTGGGGATGGACCGGATCGAGGAGGCTCTTGGACGATGTACCCATTTTGCATACATCGGCACGTCGAGTCAGGTCTATCCGGCGGCTGGATTTAAGGCCTTTGCCAGGCAGAATGGTGCCTGTACCTTATGCCTCAATCTTGAGGTGGAATCCGATTCCTCCACGGACTTGTTTTGGCAGGGGAAGGCCGGAACGATCGTGCCGGAGTGGGTGGACTCGTTTTCGAAGTGATTCTCCCTGTCTGACCGAAAATTTATGGAGCCGGATTCGACCCCAATAACC
>DATIQS010000085.1:0-3430 GCA_035470605.1 Fibrobacteraceae bacterium | reverse complement strand
GTACCGGAACCTGAGCGCGCATGGCTATTTCAAAGAGTGAAGGACGGAAGGGAAGAATTGTTTCTCCATTGGAGCTAGTCGCTTCGGGGAACAAAGCAAAACGTCCGAGATTATCAAGTCCTTTTTGCAGGGCTTTCAATTCTTCGGGGAGTGTCCATGCTTTGCGACTGACAAAGTGGCACCCCGCCAGACGACTGATCCAGCCTAGAAAACGGTGCTCTGCCGTATCAGAAGATGTCACAAAACGCAAAGGCTCTTGATGCGCGAGGACAATAGGGTCCAACCAACTGGTATGATTCGCAACAACGAGACCTTGTGCTGTGGCGGGTTCGCCTCGTACGAGGATGCGGACGGGAACCACGTTCATGAACCAGAGAGCCCATTTGTGGTTCACCAGGGCGTGTCGTTCACTCGCCAACATCTGTGTGAAACCATAGCTTCCCAGCAGGGCGACCAGATTGAGCCAGCGGGGAACCCCTATATGGAATTCAGGTGGAAAGGCCAAACTTCCGGCCATAATTCTCCGTTAATTCTGTATCATCAAAAAGGGTGAAATAGTCCAAGGTGTTGCATACCGGATCCCAGAAGGGCTGTCCACAGACCTTGGAGCCTGCGCGCAGATAGGCTTTGAGTAAGGCGGGAGCCAATCGTTCCGCTCGACGGGCAAAATTCTCATCCCATACGCAGTCCAAGCTCATCCAGAGAGGTAGGTCTGCCCTCGGTGTGACCTGTTGGTCTTGCGGTGCCAGGTGATGCCTCATAAGCCACTGGTGAATCATGCCAAAATTCGCTTCTTGATGGGACTCGACACTAGAACAACCGAACATGTAGCGGGCGCCGCATTCCCTGAAATAGGCCGTCATTCCCTTCCAAAGAAGTTGGATGGCAATGCTATTGCGGTGTGCGGGGTGTAGACAGGCGCGTCCTAGTTCAAGTTTTTCACCGGGCAACGCAAGAATGCGCTTTAGATCGAATTCCCCCTGGCTGTAAAAATTTGGGGTGAAACGGGAGCAAAGAAAACGGTAGGTTCCTACAACGCGGTCGCTTTTGCGCTCGATGAGTAGAAGGTGGTCCGCAATTAGGTCAAACGCATCGATGTCGATTTTTTCTCCAATGCCGCATTGATTCAATTCATGGAAAAAAATCCCGAAACGGAGGCGTAGAGCTTGTTCCACTTCGGCGGCGTTCCATGCGGTACGCACAACATAATCTGGAAAATCTAGAACCACAGAATTTTTGGGTTCGAAAGCCCCCAGTTGATGCAAGAGATCTTCAGAGGAACATGACTGGATTTCGTGTGCCGTTGCGATCATTTTTTGTCTCCTTTTGGGTTCCTTTTCAAGCTATGAATCGCCCGTTTCGCCAAAGTTTCTTCGGCGTAGTTGTTGTGTTACGTTTTCCCTTCGTATCGAGCAAGTTTGAACGGAGACATCATCCGATTGACCTTGGGCTGTAGCCGATTCGTTGGAATAAGGAGTTATCCATCCCAAGCCACAGGGATGTGGCGGCTGTACCAGCCTCATAGGCTGGTCCAAAGGGCGCCCCACAGAATGTGGAACAGAAGCCTAACGGTCGCTATTCGTTTTGAACATGGGTAAAGTGTCCCAGGAATCGGTTAAGTCCATAACGCCGCCAGGAGAGAATCCCAGCAACTGAAACGGACACGGTTCCTTACTCTGCAAGGCATTCTTGTCGAGAAGGCATTTCCCAACACCGAAAAGGGCTGGACACTGATGGTAAAACAGGTCCAGAAGCACTCCCAATCTGGAGAAACGGCATTGTACTGCATGGAAAACACGGGAAGCCATTCCGATGACTGCTCGACCTCGCTCCATGGGAAGTAGGCTTTCGTCTGGGTAGAACTGCTGTACGCATAAGTGGTCCTTCGGCAATGATCGCGTCAAGGATGACGCTATGGACGCACGCTGCATTGCTGAGTATGCTTGGCAATTCCGCAACCGCTTCAAGCCATTCAAACCCCTATGTAACGAAGCTCAGGAAATCAAGGTCTTGCTGAGCTTGCGGGATTCTGTGGTCAAGCAACGGGTCGCCCATTCCAACATGCTGAAAGACATGAATTGGTGTTTTTGGTTATGAGTCCTTCAGGAAACTCGTTTGGCGGACGGAGTTCTTCATTCGGGAGACACGTCGGATCAAGCTTGCCTGCAAGGCACACCCCGAGTCAGGAGTCGCTATCGTGTATACATTCCTAAAGGCATTGCCGATGAATCGGTAATCGCCAGGGTCGTGACCGGCAAGCTCCTTGACCATCTACCCCTGGATCGCCAGAAACGCCGTTTCGCTCGTCTCGACATCGGTATTGGGAAAACGACCATGGTGGACTGGCTGGACAAACTAGCCATAGACCTCGCTCCGGTAGTGCAGGTTATGAAAACGGATATGCTGACCGGAGACATCCTGTATTCGGACGACACGAAGATCCCTGTGGTGGGTGACGAGAAAGGGGAAGCGAAGCGCGGATTTTTCTGGACGAGGTCTGAAGGCCGACGATGGGTGTATTCGACTATAGCGACACACGTGGGCAGCGAGCCTCAAGGACTTTTTTAGGCGAATGGCGAGGCTATAAAACGCTACCGCAACCAGAGGCACGGGCTGCGCACACTCCTTGCTGATCCTGGATAACAACCTCAACGAACGGGACCTGCGCGCGGTGGTCGTTGGAAGGAAAAATTGGTTATTCGCGGGAAGCGACAAAGGGGCTAAGCGGGCGGCAATCTTCTACTCGCTTATCGCCATATGCAGGTTCCAGAAAATCGATGCGGAGCAATATCTCGTGAGGCTCATGAAAAGCCGTAGCGGCGAATTTTGTTTGGAAACGCGAAGACCTACTGCCTGGAAATATCTAAAACGAATTTTCGAACTAAAACAGAATCTGCGTCTAAGTAGACTTCTGGGCCCCTCTAAAAATTCCCGTTTGGCTCATTCCGGCTACGATTGCGCTCTCCTGCGTACTCAGTGGTATATGTCTCCGTAACCAAGCAAAGCCTTCCTCAGCTGAGGATCTGTGCCAGTAACGGCTAAAGCCTAACTGGCATATCAGGACGGAGATATCATCAAAACAGACAAATCCGTCCTCAACCGACTCCAAGTAGGCCTTCCTCATAGAGGATCGCACCCCACTCAGCGGCACAGCCGCAAGTGGTTGCTCAGCCGGTCGTTTTGCCTGTTTTTTCTTGGATTGCATCAATCTCGCTCGAAATGGCCTCAAAGCTAATTTTTAGAGGTGCCCTTCTGTATTTCGGGGGATGCGGCTCACCGAACACTTACCATCAGGTGACTTTGCAGGAGCAGAACAAGAGTAAACCGTCCGTGAGGTGTCGTAATCATTAGAGGGCTCGAAAACCCAGGTTCCATTCCACAACGTGGATATGGGATCGCAACCAGCTAAAGCCGGGCGTTCCCATCAAGT
>DATIQS010000084.1:0-2255 GCA_035470605.1 Fibrobacteraceae bacterium | reverse complement strand
GCAAAGGAGCCCATGATGAAATAGCGACCCTCGTTATCCAATGAGGCAATAGAGGAGGTATTCATCAAATTTTCGTCGGCCCAAGTCGTGGAGGAACCATGGCCAAAATACAAGGCAAACAAAGCGCCCTGGTCCATTTTTGCAAGTAAATCGCTAGCGGCATCGGGCATTTTCATGGACAGATCTCGCTCGTAGGTTAACAGATACAGTTTATCGATATCTATTTCGTATCCATTGGAAAGAGCCGCTGTTTCTAGCGGTGTTAGTTGGGCCTCCACCTTTTCCGTATGAGCAATCTCGTCGTAACTCGTTCCTTGCATGGCATCATCGGCAGCGATGAGCAGGGTGTTACGCCAATTGCTGTTGTCTGCCACAGATAGATCCTCGTACTCTTTCAATTTGTCGATGTAAATGGAAACCTCTTCTGGCGTCGAAAGCACGAGGCGCCCGATCGCAAGATCATGATCGTAAAATGCGCTACTGAATAGGGCCTCTCCAGAATCCAGCAAGGTGAAGTAGTCGTCGGTTCCGACAGCCTCTCTCTCAAACAAGGGCACCATGACTTCTGGACTAGAGGAACGAATCTGGCGAGGATCCGCATGTCCCGAACCCACCAAGAGGGCAAAACGGAGATCTGACCATTGTTCCCGCGCGTAACGCAAGAAATCGCGAATCGCTACAGGACTGGCATACCCACCACCGAATTGCTGGTACAGCATATCTAAATCTACCACAGCTGTCCGCCATTGATCCCGGAACGACGTCCCACTACGTAGCGCCTGCAGGCGTAACGCCTGCTGCACGAGACTATGGGG
Source organism: Fibrobacteraceae bacterium (assembly GCA_035470605.1). GTDB lineage: Bacteria > Fibrobacterota > Fibrobacteria > Fibrobacterales > Fibrobacteraceae > CAIRAY01. Next base: position 1,440 of record DATIQS010000084.1, on the reverse strand, counting down.
CGTGAGTAGTACATAATCATAATCGCCACTCAAGGATGTTAAATCCGAAATGATTCCATCAGACATTTCCCAGGGTTCAATATCGGAAACGGACAACCAGTCGCCCCATTTAAACAAATGATACCGGATATCCAGACTCGGTAGCAGAGAGTCTGTGAAGACTCCAGAAGAGTGCGGCAGAAAACCAAGGGGCTGTTCTCCAGAAAGTTTAAGCACTTGCAACGACGAAGGGGGCGTGTTTAGATGGAAGGATCGCAGCCCACCCAGTGTCCCTGGATAAATCGTTTGAGCACTGTCACGCCAAGCCAGGGAACACGGATAAGCCACCGTATAGCCGTCAAACCGGTCATATTGGAGACTATTGGGGAGGACCATGACATCATAGGTGTTGTCCTGTGTGGAAAGCCCTGTAACCGAATAAACGAATTGGCCTCCTGGTTGCCGCACGCTATCTGAATTTTGGACAGAGCTATTTACTGAAAGACGGAAGTTTAACCCTTGAAAACGCTCCTCTTCGGAAAGATCGGATATCCCTGAATTGGACAATTGCCCATCAGTGATCGCTACAGCGACAGAGCGGTAAGGGAAAAAAGCTACGGCGACTTTCCCTGAGGTTCCTTTTAGACCAGGCAGGCTCGTCGTTTGGGTCATAGCTAAATCACCAGATGTGAGTTCAACGCTGTCCATCATGGAATTACACCAAATCCAGAACCATTCCCGGCCAGAATTGGATTCCCATCCCTCCGCGAGCACGCCAAAATAGGTGTCCCGTAATAGGAGATCTTTCTCGGCCCGTACATAGCGAGTTGTTTGATTGATCGTGGAACCACCGGACCTTTGGGACAGTGTGTCCAGACGTAGTCCCGTACTACCCGTTGGCAAAACACCCAAATAGAAATTACGCGTAAAGGAATAATAATTGGAGGAGAAGTAATACTCCATACCCGCGATATAGCGGGTAGAATCCTCCAGATCCACCCGTTTCCATAGCGAGGTTCCAGATGCCCAGAAAAGGAGCGTATCGCCTTCATCCCAAATGCTATCCGCGGAAGCATCGGCGAGGCTTGAATGATCCAAAATTAGGATCGGCTGTTGCGTCAAGGGGCCAAGCCCTGGTGTGGCTGTATTGGGCGCCTCAGGAAGGGTGTCTCCAGTCCCCGCTGCCATGATCAAGCGACGAATAGGAATCCCATCGAGTTGATCTTCGAGAGTACTGCCGGCTAAAGCCTCTTTCACCTGGGAAAAGGTTAAGGCGTACATACCGTCTTCGGCAAAGGTCGATAGTGTTTTGTCGCCAATGGGGATTCGCGCCAACCATTCAATATTGGATGATAAATCAGAAGAGGTGCGTTTTAAAACTTTACGCTTCGGGCTGGATGAGAAGGATCGTGCGGCAAGCGGGTTCACAATTTGGGAAGAGAGGCGCTTCCCTAAAGAGCT
>DATIQS010000083.1:0-1828 GCA_035470605.1 Fibrobacteraceae bacterium | reverse complement strand
CATGTTCCCTTCGGCGGAGTTTCGCGTGGCCTTCTGTGGAAGTGGTGGGCATCCCTTTGCGACATGCACGAATGGATTTTTTGTCCAGGAAGTGGTGGCCAATGCGTTGGCGGTTCGGCGGATGCATCCAGAGACCCGGGTGGCCATTGAATTGGGCGGTCAGGACGCCAAGGTGATTTTCTTTGAGCGAGACCCTTCTACGGGAAAGTTGATCGCTTCGGATATGCGTATGAACGGGACCTGCGCGGGTGGCACGGGCGCGTTCATCGATCAGGTGGCAGAGTTATTGCGGATCAAGACCGAACAGTTTGAATCCCTGGCTTGTGCTGGCACCAAGGTGTACGAAATTAGTGGTCGGTGTGGCGTGTTCGCCAAAACGGATATCCAGCCTCTGCTGAATCAGGGGGTTTCTAAGGAAGACGTTGCGCTTAGCTCCTTCCACGCCATCGCCAAGCAGACGATTGGTGGTCTGGCTCAGGGGATGGAAATCAAGGCTCCAGTTCTTTTCGAGGGTGGCCCTCTGACCTTTAATCCGACCCTGGTCCGCGTTTTTCAGGAACGTCTTGGCCTAACTCCCAGCGATGCGATCCTGCCGGAGTGTTCCGAGGTGTTGGTGTCCTGGGGCGCTGCGCTGAGCATTGGTGCGATGTTTGCCGATCAGCCTAATGAGTATGATCGGGAGAAATCCCTCCATTCCTTGCGCCATTTTATTGAGCAGCGCCAAAAAGAAAGCACGCAGGAGGGAAATCCATTTTTTGCCACGAAGGCGGAATTAGAAGAATTCCAGAAGCATTATCATCCCGTAATCCCCCCATTGGTGCGTCCTGCCGCAGGTTCTGTTTTGGATGTGTATCTCGGGGTGGATGCAGGCTCTACCACAACTAAGTTTGTCCTACTTGATTCACAGGATCAGGTGTTGGATACCTTCTATTCCTCCAATAAGGGCGATCCTTTGCAGGTGCTCAAGGATGCCTTGGTGGATCTACGCGACCGCTATGAGGAAATGGGGGTTACCCTGAATATCCTGGGCGTGGGAACCACTGGTTATGGTGAGGTGTTGTTTGGTCGTGCCTTACATGCGGATTTCCATACGGTGGAGACTGTGGCACACGCCCGTGCTGCTCGTATGGTCCGTCCTGATGTGTCTTTCATTCTGGATATTGGTGGCCAGGATATGAAGGCGATCAGCATTCAGGATGGCGTGGTGAGTGGGATCATTCTGAACGAGGCCTGCTCATCTGGGTGTGGCAGCTTTATCGAGACTTATGCGCGCTCCCTAGGAATTCGCATGGAGGACATCGCCGACATGGCCTTCCGCTCTACCAGTCCGTCTCGGCTTGGTTCCCGTTGCACGGTGTTCATGAATAGTTCCATCATCACCGAGCAGCGCGATGGCAAAAAACCCGAGGACATTATCGCGGGGATCTGTCGCTCCATTATTGAAAACGTGTTCACCAAGGTGATCCGGATGCGCAATCTGCAAACCCTCGGCAATGCCGTGGTGGTACAGGGCGGCACCTTTAAAAATGACGCCGTGTTGCGCGCTTTTGAGCAGTATACAGGCCTGAAACCGATCCGTCCTGACCGTCCAGGAGAAATGGGGGCTATTGGTATCGCGATCCTCACGCGGGAGTTTCTGGAACAAAAGCGTGCGGAGGAACCTGGCCGGAAGTCCTCGTTCATTGGACTTGAGGCGATGGATAATTTCGCCTGGGAGAAAACCCCGGGCCAGATTTGCACCTTCTGCTCCAATAACTGCAACCGCACGGTGGTGACCTTCTCCGATGGGGTTCATCATGTGACGGGCAACCGTTGTGAACGTGGGGAA